>NZ_JBFRGE010000016.1:0-101348 GCF_052115185.1 Paenibacillus sp. 2TAB19
CCTTCTAGCTGAGCGGCCAGCTTCTTGGCCAGCGCGGACTTATTCACCTTCCGCTTCGAAGGCGCGGCATCTCCCGCTTCAGCAGTTTCTTTCTTTTTCTCCTCGCGTTTCTCTGCTTTCTCCCGCTTCTCGGCAATGTCGCTTGGAATGTCTGCCACATGGAAGGTCTGACCGGCTGCGGCTGCGTACAGCAGACCAAGGATATGCTTGCAAGGAAACTGCCTGCTCGGACAGGAACAGCGAAACACGGGCTGATCGGGAACGATAAAGTCTGCGGAACAGCGATAGGGCTCCTTGCCGCTGCCCTTGCATTCCCCGAACAGAAGCGTATCGTCTTCGGTACGGTTCAACAGCGGGAAACTATTTTTGCGAACGAGGTCCTTGCCATTCTTAATGGAAGCCGCGTTCAGCGCTAAAGAATCGATATAGGCTTCAGTTAATGCGATCATAATTCCCCTCGCTTGTCTAAATTGGATTTCCCTATACTTCCACAAAAGCAACTTCATTTCCTGCCGCAACACAATAACCCGAACGGTCACGACCGTCCGGGTCCTTTCATCTATATGCTTGCTTTATTTGCGAATATGCCATTTTTCGCCTATGAGAACAATTGTTCGTATTACATTTTTTGATCGTATCGTTTCAAGGCGTCAATGTCTTTGAGCAGATGACCGGTTAACAAACAGACCGCCGTTTCATCCTTGTCGATGATGCCATTCGCAATTAGCTGCTTCAATCCGGCTAGCGAAGCGGCCGATGCGGGCTCACAGCCGATTCCAGAACGATCAATGACCGCTTTCGCGTCAAAAATCTGTTCGTCCGTGACCGATACCGTTACTCCGCTCGTGAAGCTTAGTGTTCGAAGCGCCTTGCGCCAGCTTGGCGGATTACCGATATTGAGCGCGCTCGCTTCCGTCTTCGGCTCCGAACAAGCAACGAGAGTGTCCGCTTGCTGTTCAACCATACGGTGGAACGGGCTCGCTCCTTCCGCTTGCACGACTGCTACGCGAGGCACTTTCTTGATGAAGCCGAGTGTCTTCAGCTCCTCCAGCCCTTTGCCTAAGGCAGACGTATTGCTTAGCGCCCCGCCAGGCAGTACGATCCAATCTGGCAGTTCCCAGTTCAAATATTGGGCAATTTCGAACACGATGCTTTTTTGTCCTTCGATTCGGAACGGGTTCACTGAATTGCATACATACATCCCAAGCTCTTCGGCATGCTGCTCCAAATAAGCGAGTCCATCGTCATAGGTGCCCTGAAAGCGAACGAGCTTGCCGCCATACGCAATCGTTTGGCTTATTTTACTCGCGGCAACTCCCGCTTCGGGTAAATAGACATACGATTCGCTCCCAGCAATCGCTGCATACATCGCAAGTGAAGCCGACGTATTGCCAGTCGATGAACACGCGAATCGGTCCATGCCGAGCCAGTTGCCATGCGATACCGCAACCGTCATTCCGTTATCCTTGAAAGAGCCGCTCGGATTCTCGCTTAAGGCTTTCAGCCATACGCCTCTAATTCCCGCATATTCCGCTGCCCCCGCTGACCGATACAAGCCGGTATTGCCCTCATATTTGGTGACAATATGCTGGGTTGGCAATTCAGGATGTATAAGCTCCTTGTAACGCCATACGCCACCTGCATATGGAGACATCCGATCCGATAAACGTTCGCGGAATAAAACCTTCAAATAATCGCAGTCTAGCCCCGCTAAATTCTGTTCAATCTGCAATAAGCCACCACAGCTGCATCTTGTCCGAGGTTTATAAAGGTCCCATTCCAACGAGCACTCTGAACAACATAGCTTCATCATAACGCCTCCTCTTGATAGATGAAGAACGGCTTGCAGCTTCTTCTCTTGAGGCTTACAATAAACGATATTGACTCATAAAAATAATACATATTTATTAGCCATTCATAAATCAGATTTATACTTTGAGTGAAGGGGGACGTAAAATTGAATCTTCATGCGCTTAAGCTGTTCCATACCGCTGCTAAGGAAGGAAGCGTCACTCGCGCAGCGGAGCTGCTGCGCATCAGCCAGCCTGCTGTTACCATGCAAATTCGTAATCTTGAGAAAGAGATCGGAATGCCGCTGCTGCTGCCCAAAGGCAGAGGTGTGATGCTTACGGAAGCGGGACAATTCGTCGCCGAACAAGCCAGCCGGCTTTTTGCTTTGGAGAGTGAGATTGACCGCTCTTTAATCGATTTCAAGTCAGGCGTGACCGGCAAGCTTCGTATTGCCGCAACCTACTTGCCTTCCAACTTCCTGCTCCCTCATTGGATTGCTTCCTTCAAGCGGGATCGTCAAGGCGTGCAAGTGCTGCTCCAAACGGCGAATGCGCAAGAAACGATGTTACGGCTATCCCGCTATGAGGCTGATCTCGCCATCATCGGCGGCGGTATCGAGTCCGCACCTGGGATCGTCCGCAGCCTGCTCTTCGAGGATCCGATGTGGTTCGTTGCGCCTAAAGGCCACGCGCTTGCGAATAAACGAGAGTTGACGCTTGCTGAAGTGCTGCGCGAGCCTTTCATTATGCGCGAGGAAGGCAGCCGAACACGCGAGATGCTGCTGGCCTTATGCAAGTCGGCTAATATGGATCCGCCTCGTGCTGCAGTACAATGGAACGGGATGAACGAAGCGGTTCGTGCGGTCAAGGCGGGAGTCGGCCTCCTATTCGCCTCTGCCTCGGAAGTGCGGGAGGATGTGCAGCGCGGCGATGTGGCGCTTGTACACGTAAGCGGCAATCATGCGGTTAACCCTATTGCCATCTATTATCGCGAGGGAGAGAAGTTATCTCAGCAAGCGCAAGCTTTTCTTGCTATTGCCAGTCATCATCATGGTCACCCTTAATAAAAAAAGGCAGCTATGGCGCCGCTTGCGATCATAAGTATGATTGCGCAGGGGCGTATAGCTGCCTGTTGTTTTTATATTATTACCAAGGCACATCTCCGATATTGTGCATGATGCGGTCAATCTCGGCCAGCTCGTCCGCCGTTAGCGGCGCAAACGAAAGCGCCTTGACGTTCTCCTCAATCTGGCTGACACGGCTGACGCCGATTAATGCCGATGTAACGCCGCCTTCACGCAGTATCCAGTTCAAAGCGAGCTGGGACAATGTCTGACCGCGGCCTGCTGCGAGCTGCTCAAGCGCGCGGAACTTCTGCACGCGCTCTGGCGTCAATGCTGCCGGTTTAAGGCTGCTTGTTTCCGGCGACTTCGACTCTTGCTCGATACGGTCGACGTACTTGTTCGTCAACTGGCCTCTGCCAAGCGGACAATACGCAATCGAGCCTACACCCTCCGCTTGCAAAATGTCCTGCAAGCCGTCCTCGATCCAACGGTTAAGCATCGAATAGTTCGGTTGGTGAATAAGGCAAGGCGTACCTAGACGCTTCAATATATCAATCGCTTGCTGCGTCTGCTCCGCGCTGTAGTTGGAAAGACCGACATATAGCGCTTTGCCGGATCTTACCGCATAATCGAGCGCTCCCATCGTTTCTTCAAGCGGCGTCTCCGGATCGGGACGATGCGAATAGAAAATATCAACGTATTCGAGTCCCATACGCTGCAAGCTGCGATCAAGACTGGCCAGCAGATTTTTGCGCGAGCCCCATTCTCCGTATGGACCTTCCCACATGTAATAGCCTGCTTTTGTCGAAATGAGCATTTGGTCGCGGTATGGCACAAGATCCTTCTTATAAATGCTGCCGAACGTCTCTTCGGCCGATCCAGCAGGCGGGCCATAATTGTTCGCAAGGTCGAAGTGCGTGATGCCCAGATCGAATGCGCGCGTTACCATCGCTCTTGAATTTTCGAGCGGCTGGTTGCCGCCAAAGTTCTGCCATAGGCCAAGGGACAAAGCCGGCAGTTTAAGGCCGCTTCTGCCGCTGCGCTTATATTCCATTTCCTTATACCGGTCGCTACTTGCTCTGTATGTCATGATTCCAGCTCCTCTTCTACAGTTCGTTGCGAATAATTGCTATGCAATAATGAAAACGGTGATTTTGTCGACATTTCAAAGTATACTTATAAAGACAAGACATTGGAATGTCGACAAGCAAGATCTATATGGCATAATGCAAGTTGTCATGCCATTATAATTATCCATAAAACTACGGAGCTGATAACCATTGATCGAACGAATGGATCTGACTTATTTTTATAGCGGCAAGGAATCGTGTGAGCCCGGCTATACGTGGGGACCTGGCGTGAAGGATAGCTATAAGCTCGTATTCGTACATGAAGGCCGCGGCACTTACTCGCTTAACGGGAAGCTTCATCATCTGCACGAGGGCCAAGGCTTTGTCGTTTATCCGGATATGCTTCTTTATATGAAAGCGGATGAAAATGAGCCATGGACACATTCCTGGCTCGCTTTTCACGGAGAATGTGTGGAATCGCTTCTTGATCAAGCGCATCTTACGATAGACACGCCTGTATTCGAGCTGTCCGATTCCAAATGGTTTGATAGTTGGCTTGATCAATTGGATGCCGCCCATGCAATGGAACGCAACGGAAGCCTTATGATCCATAGCCTGCTCTATC
Organism: Paenibacillus sp. 2TAB19; assembly: GCF_052115185.1. Lineage (NCBI taxonomy): Bacteria > Bacillati > Bacillota > Bacilli > Caryophanales > Paenibacillaceae > Paenibacillus > Paenibacillus sp. 2TAB19. The sequence goes on from NZ_JBFRGE010000016.1 coordinate 4,550, forward strand.
TCATTGTAGCGAACTGGCTCGAGGAGCTGCTTGTTCCGATCGGCCAACAGCCTGTGCTTAAGGCGAAGGAGAAGTATGTACGGAAAGCAACCGAGTATATGAAAGCCAATTATTCCAAAAAGCTCAGCATAACCGATCTAGCAAGTCGAATCGGCATTGATCGTATTTACTTGTCCGCTTTATTCAAAGAACTGGATCTGCAATCGCCACAGGCTTATCTCCTCCAGCTTCGGATGGACAAAGCAAGTGAACTGATGGCAAACCCTGAGCTGACTGTGTCAGAGATCGCTCATTCCGTCGGATACCAAGACCCGCTGCTTTTCTCGAAAATGTTCAAAAAAGTAAAAGGCGCATCGCCTTCCCATTATCGTCAGACAATGAATCCGGAAAAGAAACAATTCTTTCGACTTCCTTGAGAACGATGGGGTTTAGTTAACGATATTCGTTGCTTGACAGACATCTAAAGCTGCTCCTATAATGATTGAGTTATCTAATTGAAAATTATTATCACTTCCAATCATAGGAGGGTTTTCGATGACGACCGAATTGGACTTCTCGCTCATCAAATATTTTTTTCATATTTCGCCTGAAGGTGCTGAGCATCCATCCTATTCGTTGCCGGCAGCTTCGTTCTACGATCTTGAGCAAGCGAAGCAAGCGGTTGAATACACGGGCGAGTTCGTGCAAGCGATCGGAACGAAGACTGCTTCCTCGTTCATGGGCATGTCATTCTTCAACCTCGCCATCACGAAGCTCCTTATTGGCGTACTTCATAACCGATCGCTTGATCTTCCTATCGATAACTTAACCTATCAGCTTGAGAAACATGATGATCATGCTCACCTTGGCTATCGAATCAACGAAGTTCGCAGTGTCGAAATTCCGGACGGAGAAGCGCGAACAACTTTTATATACAATGAAATGGCCTCATACATAGAGAACACGGTTACTCCGGGCATTGAAGCGATCGCCGCTGCCGGCAATGTGAAGACGGCTATGATCTGGACGCAGTTCGGAACCCATGCGCTAGAGGTTCGCGATTATGTCGTGGACTATATCAAACACCCGGGACTACTTGAGAGGTTCTTGCATGATTTTAATATTCTAATGGAGCTGCCAGCCGAGCTGTTCAAGCGCAGCCGCAATCCATTCATCCATACCCCGCGTTTCATCGATAATCCTTGGCATCCCGAGAAACCGCTGATGATGAAGTCGGCATGCTGCTTCTACGATTGCAGGGTAGACGGGGATAAATGCTACGCCTGTCCAAGGATGCTCCCTGAAGAGCGTGAAGAGAGGAAAAAAGTCGTTCTCGCAACCGCTGCAGGCGAATAAACGCATCGAAACACAAAAGGCTGACAAAGGATGCTTTATGCATCCTGTCAGCCTTTTGTGTGCTATTTGTTCAAATTTGCCGCCGATTGGGCCATTCGAATAATTTTCTCAAGTCCATCAATATAGTCTCGAAACCGTTCGATGCCAAGCTTAGTTGCGGTACAACTCGTTTTTGGCTTCTTGCCTTCGAATAACTTCGTCACTTGAATATAGTCGGCTTCTTCCAGCACTCGGATATGGCTGCCAAGATTGCCCTCCGTCAGTTCCAGCTCTTTGCGCAGAAATACGAAATCGCATTCTCCGTGTACGGTAAGCAAACTCATAATGCCTAGACGTGCCTTCGCATGGATTGTATCGTCAATGGCATCAAGAATATTGTCACCCATTCCTCTTCCTCCGTTGCTGCAGCAAATATCCGAATACGATAATGCTTCCCCCGCCAAACACACCTAATACGATGTATTGATAGTCCAGCAGTATTAGCCTGGTTACGATGGCTAGCACGATAAACCATAACCCTAAGTAGACCGGGCCTTTGCCTGCCATAGAGCCCATCGCGATATAGGATAATGCAATCAGTATCGTCCAGAAGAGCGCTGTATAATCCGTGTTAATCATATTCGTCAAAAGCATAAAGCTGCCTGCGGCAAACATTGCAGCGAAGGGCAGCACATACATCCAAGTGCTGAATCCTCCCTCTCCCCCTCTTTGAGTCTTCATCATTCTACTTCCGATTATTCCGGATATCGCACCGCAAATGACTGCCGCAATGCCCCAATACCATATCGGCCATTCTTTCTGATCGAAATGCATGCCTATGAATCCGACCGTCAAGTAAGCCCCCCATACATACATAAATGGAGATGCTTCCCCAAGCTTGCGTTCATTTCTCGCAAGCAGTCCCTTAATATACTCAATATCCTGTAAGGCGCGTTGTTGCTCACCCTCTAACTTACTCACGCAAACTCCTCCTCAAAAGGAATGATGAATCATGCCTAGTTGTATTAATGCTCCCATTTAAACAACATTAAAGCAAGAACAATAACGACCATGCCGAATCCGCCCATAATGAGAAGATCAGTGCCATAACCGGCAAGCGTGCCGCCTTGCCACACCCCTTGCGCCAATTCGACGAAATGAGTCATCGGCAGCCAGCCGCTTGCTGCTTGCATAAATTCTGGAAGCGCCTCAACTGGCATGCCTACCCCGGACAAGAACAGCATCGGGAAGAAGATGGCCATCGCGAAGCCGCTGGCCGCACCCGGCGTCTTCGCCAGACCCGACATTGCAAAGCCAAGTCCAAAAAAGCATAGACAACCGAATAGCAAGCAAGCCAGCAATAAGAATAAGCCTGATACCGTGATGTTAATATTCCAGAACAGCTTTGCCACTACGATAATTTCCAGCGCACCGGCTAATACAAGCAATAGACCTTGCACCGCATGCGAAGCAAGCACCGAAGATTTCCTTACCGGACTAACACGGAAACGTCTCAAAATCCCTGCCTCACGAAGTGTAATGATGTTAATATTTAACGTGAATACAGAGACGGAAATGACATTTAATACGCATAAAGCGGGCACGTATGATTCGATATAACGCATACCACCAGGCTCACTCGTCGTATTTCCGAATATCGATCCGAAGATGGCTAGCATAAGTATCGGATAGACTAGCACCCAGAAGACGGTCAACCAGTCACGCAAGTAAAGCTTCATATCGAACTTGACGAGCTTAGCGAAAGCGATCATGACGCAGTCTCCTTTTCAGTTGCAGTTAATTGGTTGAATACATCATTCATTGAAGCATCCTCCAGCTTCAGTTCGCTAATGAGCCAATCACCTTCGGCTGCATAGGCGTACAAATGTTTCAACGTTTGATCGATATCATTAGTCTGAAGCTTGATAAACGGTTCTGTTATTTCCACATGCGTGGTATAAGGCAAAGCTTGCAGCTTTTGAACTTCAGCAAGCCTATTGTTTTTGAATTGAATCGATCTTGTTCCGCCAATTTTGGCGATGAGTTGTCTGGGCGTATCAAGGGCAATGAGACGGCCCTTATCGATAACGGCAATCCGGTCACAGAGATGCTCGGCTTCTTCCATATAGTGCGTCGTTACGACAATTGTTCGTCCCTCGCTTCGCAGACGATGGATCATTTCCCACATTTCTTTCCTCGCATTCGGATCAAGGCCCATGCTTGGCTCATCAAGAAACACGATCTCCGGATCGTTAATGAGCGCGAGCGCCAGCGATACTCGCTGTTTCCAACCGCCTGACAATGATTTTATATACGCGTTCTGCTTATCCTCAAGCTCCAGGAAAGAATTGATTTTCTTAAGATCAATTCTTTTGTCATAGAATGAGGCGAACAGCTCGAATACTTCTTTCACCTTCGCCTTTTGGGGAATGGCCGTCGATTGAAGCAGAACACCAATTCTTTGCTTTACGGCAGAAGCTTCGGTACGAATGTTGCGGCCAAGAACAGTCGCTAATCCGCTATCTGCTTTGCGCAAGCCTTCAATGATCTCGATTAACGTTGTTTTGCCTGCCCCGTTTGGACCGACTATTCCGAAAATTTCACCCTTCTTCACCTGCAGCGACAAGCCGTGTATAGCGACCTTACGGCCATACAACTTGCGTACGTTGTCCAGTTCAATGACATATTGCAATCGTTAGCCCTCCCCAATCTCTTTCGTATAGATCACTCTGTAATTCAGAGTACTTTGTTGAAAGAGAGATGTCAATCCTAATTTTCCAAACTTTTCTTGATTCGGAAATGAGATAAGAGCATACAAAAATGCCAAAATTGCTACATATATTCTTTGGTTGCAAATGATATGCTAGATTCAATGTTTAGAAGAAATGACAAGGTGAGGTGGTTGAGTCAATGTCCTATTTATCCGTAAGTACATGGAGCTTGCATCGCATGCTCGGACCTCTTCGCTGGACAGCATGGGATACCGAGCAAGGCCAGCACATAACCCAAGTGCAAGAACAGCCTCTAGTGCATACGCTGCTAGAACTGCCTGCAGTTGCCGCAGAACGGGGCTATCAGGCGATTGAAGTATGCCATTTTCACTTTCCAGATACGAGTCTCGCTTATTTGCACCAATTAAGAGCCGCGTTCCAGGATGCCGGTTTATCCTTCGATACGCTTCTGCTAGACTACGGCGATCTTACCTCTGAGGAAGATGGTCGTCGCACAGCCGATTTGCAACTGATGCGTGAATGGATCGATATTGCTTCCGAGTGCGGCGCCAAGCAGATTCGAATCGTTGCCGGCGAAGCAGCACCGGATAATGAACAAGCGATTCGTCAGTCCGCGGAGTTATTGAAGACACTTGCAAATTATGGTGCCCCTATTGGAGTACGTGTCGTTACCGAAAATTTCAAAGCGCTTACTTCCACGGCTCATTCAAGTGAGCAGCTATTGAATCTAGCAGGAGAGCAAGTCGGATTTATTACCGACTTCGGCAACTATAAGGGAGCTGCAGTAGCTGCAGAAATTGCGCGAACGACACCTCTGAGCGTGTCGATTCATGCGAAAGCCGATTTTGACGAAGCGGGTATTCCGAATGAACCTCTCTTCGTGCAATATCTTGAAGCTGCGGCAGCACAGAAGTTCGACGGCGCATATGTACTGATTTATGACGGTCCGGGAGATATGTGGGAAGGGCTTGAGCGTGTGAGACGTATTGTCGAGCCTTATATCAATTAATGTAATTAATTAGTTATCTCAATTTATAAAATAAAAACCGATGCCTATTGCATCGGTTTTTATTTTATGTCATTAAGTTTACATAATTATAGTTATGTTCTTTTATTAGCAGGAACATGAATTTGCGATGCAATGTTATTCATTGCCGTTTGCAGCTGCTTGTTATCGATATGCGTATAGATTTGCGTCGTTTCAATGCTCGCGTGGCCTAACAGCTCCTGCAATGTTCGAATATCCGTGCCGCTGCGAATCTGCATAGTTGCGAACGAGTGCCGAAGCTTATGACTGGACATTCTCTTAGGCGCTAGCGAAGGCATATCTGCCTTAAGCTGCCTGAACGCATCGTCGGCTACGGTCTGAATCATCCGCACGGACAGCCGTCTGCCGAATTGCGAAACGAACATCGGCTGCTCCTTGCCCTGCTTCGCTTCTACTCTCTCTTCGATCGCTTGCCGCATGACGCCTTGGAGCGATTGCGGCAGCGGGATTACTCGCCATTTGCGTCCTTTGCCGAGTATATGGATCGATCCGTCCGCCTGGAAATCATGTACATTCATGCGATGAACCTCGCCAACTCGCAAGCCGGCATAGGCCATGAGCAGCACGATGCATAGGTTGCGGCCATAATGCTTGCCGCCTAGCTTCTTTATGAAAGCTTCCAGCTCACCTGCCTCAAGGTAAGAAGGAATTTTGTTTTTCTCCTGCTTGGATTTGGCGATTAGCGCTGCAGGATTAGCTTCAAGCTGCTCCAATTCGATGAGCGCTTTGAAGAAAGCCCGCAGAGCAGACAACTTTCTATTTCGTGCTTCGTCTCCCGCTCCATTTTCGCGGCAGGCTGACATGAACCTCATCACATCCATCTTTGTTAGCAGCTTCACTTTAGACGGATAAGCCGAATGAAGGAACTGAGTCGTATCGCTCAAGTAAGCACGCTGCGTCGCTTTCGTCATTCCGTTATTTTTCATCCAAATCGAGAACAAATCCAATTCATCGCTGTAGCTATCAAGCAGCTCATGCTGTGTATGTACCAAGCGTTACTTAACCTCCGTCAAAAATCGTGTTTTCACTCTGAAACAAGCTCTATAACTGCTTATATCATACCGAAAAAATGCCTTACAATGCAAATTGCATGAAATATGTATTTCACGCAATTATTTTCTCTAAAAAAATGAAGGCTTTACGCCTTCGAATAGTCCTATTTAGGTGTTGAAAGAATAGGAACGTAACAGGTTACCGTATGACTCCGTTCTTCATCCGGATTGTAGCGGGCATACCATTTGCGCTCTGTATCGGGTTCATAGGCTTCGGATGATGCGAGCCACAGGTAGATGCGTTCTACTACCCCGGTCATTAATCCGTAAACGCCAGTCGTTAAGCATGCATATAGCCCGCCTTCCAGTCGTGCAACGAGATGTTCATCATGCGGTTTCGATGCGTACTCCTCAGGCAGTGTAATAAATAGTTCGTAGCAGTCGTTGCTGTCGTTCGGAGGAAAGGTGCAGCTCATAAACAGTTCAACTTTGTCCCCAAACTCTACGCCGCTCTGGTTCAGCCAATGAACGGAGTCTTCATTCACCTGAGCGATCCGATTATGACCTACAGCTCGAAAACATATAACCTGAGCTTCTGAGCGCTCAACGATTTTAATACTTTCTAATTGTTGCTTGCGTCTAACAGGCAGGTAGAGCTTCAGTCGCAACCTTTTATCGCCAAAATGCTGAAATTCATCGACTAAACGGTGCTCCCCAAGCTCGAATGTACTTCGCGGCAGCCAGTCCGACAATAAACGATTCCAAGCTTCAACGATTGTTGTATCGGACTTAGCCGTAACGCGGGTTGCAGCATACAATCCGCCCTCCCATTCGATAGGAAATAGATCAGGTGCATCCGCATAAGCCGTTTCCTTCGTTCCGACGGCCATCAGTTGATAGCCATAACGATGAGGTTTGTCGTCAGTATCCACGTTCCAGCCGAATATTCTCAATTGATTGCTGTCAAGCTGGCATTCAGCAAGCCTTATTCGGAATTGCCGCAGTGCATCGGTTTCCACTCCATCCTCCCGATCGGCTGTATACAAGTAACCGATTCCTTTCATGGAGGCTAATCTAATGACCTTTACGTCTGAATATCGTTCAGATATTTCGCGCTCCTCCATATAATCCACAATTTCACGGAGATTCATTTTCTCAAAGCTGAAGATCATTTCCGCTTGCCGATACTGGCCAGGTGTCATTCCCAAGCAGCGCTTAAACGCTTTAATAAAAGCTTGATACGTATCAAAGCCAGTCCGAAATCCAATGTCGTTAGTCGGAAAGTCGGTGTAGCGAAGTAAAATTGCCGCTTCGCTAATTCTTCGTTTGCGAATGTACTCTTTGATGGGATGACCGGTCGTTGCATAGAACATTCGGTACAAATTGGGCAATGACATGGAAGCCGATTTGGCAATTTCCTCAAGCGCAAGTACCTCGAATAATCGTTCTTCGATATAATCAATGGCACGCTGAACCGTATCCGCCGTATTCATCTTATCCCCCTATTCATTCCGCGGTTGAAAAACCCCTGATCCTGTCCGGAAGATTCCGAAACGTGAAAAGGGGTTTTGGCTTTTTAGATCGTTTGGGTGTTCACGCCTGCCGGCAATACATGCTTGACTTGCTCGCGAACATGCTCGCTAGCGAGCATGTCGCCGAAGATGACAATAGAGCCGCTGTCTTCGCGAGTACGTATCAGTCTGCCAATTCCTTGTCTTAAGCGAAGCAGCATGTAGGGCATATCCACCTCGTCGAACGGATTAACCGCATCTTCCCGACGTGCATCGAAGACAGGGTCGTTCGGAGGGAACGGCAAATCCCAGATGATGACTTGCGACAATGAATCACCGGGTATATCGAGTCCTTCCCATAGCGTAACCGCGCATAGGATGCTTTCGGTCTTCTGCTGGAACTGGGCGATGATATGGCTAATCTCAGCCGAGCCTTCGTAAAGGAACGGATACTCGCATTTGTGACTTCCACCATCTTGCACGGATTGTTTGAAGCGCTCAAGCTGCTCCATTGAAGGGAACAAAATTAATGAGCCTCCCTTGGCTTCGCCTAACTGCCTAAGAGTGCGTTCTACTTTGCTGTCGAAATCAATCTCCGTATCCATGCCTTGTATGAATACGTCCATTTGCTCGGCATATTCGTAAGGCGAATCAACGGAAAACGATAACGGATCTTCAATGCCTAAGATTTGCGTCATATAGTCGAAAGAACCATCTACGGACAGTGTGGCCGACGAGAAAACGATCGGCATTTGAAGACCGAACACTTGCTCTTGCAGCACTTCCTTCACCCACTTCGGCATAATGACGAGCGATATGCCTTCCTTATCTGTCGTAACCCAGCTAATCGGCTGTTCCTGCCGCTTGTACAGCGACAAAGCGAATTGGAGCATCTCGATATGCTCCTCAACGATCTTCAATTGATATTCGTCGATCGTAAATAGGCCGCTTTCAAAAACGAGCTCTTCTTCGATCTCGGACATCATATCTTGGAACCGGTTCACCTGTTGCAGCAGCTCGGCGTTCCAAATGATCTGCTTGCGATTCGATGCCTGCACACTGCGGCTGTTACGTTCAATCAGGGAAAACAGGTGCTCGCTCTGGGTTAGCGCGTTCTCAATCGCATAGGCTAACGATTCCCGAATATCATCCTGCAGCAATCTTGTAATGATACTTTCGAATACATGATGGTTCAGCTTGTACGTTAACGCCTGCTGTGCAGCCGTTTCAAGCAAATGTCCTTCATCGAATACGACTGAGCTATGCGGTGGAAGCAGCGGCAGCTGACCTTCACGCTTGCGCGCCTCAAAGGTCCATATATGCTCCATATAGAAGTCATGCGAACAGATGATAAGATCGGCCGCCTTGCGATAGTCATCGCGGGACAACGTCTGGCCGCAGCGATGTCTTCGATCGCAAACGAGGCAATCCTGGAACACATCCCAGCCGACCTTGCCCCATTGCGAATCGTTTAACTCCGGATATTCCTTGCGATTGCCGTACGGATGGAACGACTGCATCGTTTCCGGCTTGTAGACGAACGATGGCAGCTTACGGAATATGTCATCATAAAGCTCGGCTTCGCCGTCGAAATCACTTCTCGCATCATCCAGCTTATTCAGGCATAAATATTGATCCTGCGACTTCGCCATTCTAGCATCGATTGTTAAACCGAGATGACGCGAAAGCTTGGCAATATCGCCTTCCGGCTTTAGCAACTGCTCGATGAGCGATTCGTCGGCGCAAGCGATAATCGCCGGCTTTCTCGTATAGCGCGCATAGCTGAGCGCATATAACAAGTAAACGAATGTTTTGCCCGTTCCAACGCCTGCCTCTGCGAAAATCGTTTTTTTATCCGCATACGCTCTCTCCAGCTGAAACGCCATATAAATTTGTTCATCGCGCACTTCGAAGCCGGCTTCGGGCAGCTTCTCGTAGAAAACATCGGCAATCCAGTCGCTTGCCTGCTGAATGTAAGGCTCTTTGGGGTTAAATTCGAAAGGGTAATTATTCACTTCTACTTGTCTCCAATGGCTGCTTGTATAGTTGAACTTTTACTCCATAATGCAGCACGCTACCATCCATCTTAGGATGGAAGTCGCTGCACTTGGACGATAATAATAAAAATGTTATTGCGGATATTGATGCAAGGAGGATATACAATGAACGTTTCGACTAGTAAATCAACTCGCATGATGTTCATTGGTCTGCTTGTGTGCAGCATAACGGATGCGATATTTACGGATGTAGGCTTGCGGCTTCAGCTCATTGAAGAGCTTAACCCGCTAGTCAAACATATTTACGAAACGAATCGGCTCAGCTATTACGGCATCAAGCTGCTGCTGCCCCTCCTTTTACTGTTCCTCTATCCGCGTTTGAAGCCGTATAGATGGATTCACGCTTCAATTTCGGTCACGTTTCTCATCTATTTGGCTGTTAATGTGTATCATGCGCTTTGGCTGTCGATCAGCCTTAGCAAAGGACTGTTCTAACTATACCATATTCGATTTGGACATGTCGGTGTATAATAGCAGATAGCTGCGAGAATGTACAGGTTCTCACAAATAATTGTGCTAGGAGTATATTCCTTTGTCCTCTATTCGAACTAAACTACAATACGCGATTAATCGTTTCACCCCGCTAGGCGTTGCTGCATATATGCTTAAATGGGTATTGCTCGCCGGCATTGTCGGGGTGCTTGCCGGTTCGGCTTCGGCATTATTTCTAAATGGCTTAGAGTATGTCACGGATACGAGACTAAGCCATGGCTGGCTATTGTGGCTGCTGCCGTTCGGCGGTGCTGCGATTAGCTATCTATATATGAAATATGGCGGCAAGTCAGGCAAAGGAAATAATCTTATATTGGAGCAAATTCACAAAGGCGACGGCATCGTTCCCTTGCGTATGGCTCCGTTTGTATTGATAGGAACGTGGACGACGCATCTGTTCGGCGGCTCCGCCGGCAGAGAAGGAACGGCTGTCCAGATGGGCGGCAGCTTGGCGGAGTGGATCGGCAAATGGTTTCGACTGCAAGCGCCGGACCGTAAAATTGTTTTAATCTGCGGAATCGGCGCCGGCTTCGGTTCCATTTTCGGTACGCCTCTATCCGGCACGGTGTTCGGCCTTGAAGTGCTGGCGATCGGATTGCTTAGCTATGAAGCGCTGCTTCCTTGTTTTATTGCTAGCTACACGGGCCATCTTATCACCACGGCATGGGGAGTTACACATGTTCATTATGCAATGGGAGAGGTGCCTGACCTACAGCCAATGGTGCTCTTAAAAGTCGTCATCGCTTCGATTTTATTTGGATTAATGGCATTAACTTTCATCAAACTGACACATGCAATGAAGGCTTGGTTCGGAAAGTTGTTCAAGCATGCGGCTCTCCGCAGCTTCATTGGCGGCTTCATCATCATTGGTTTGGTCTACGTGGCCGGATCGAGAGCATACATCGGTCTTGGCATCCCGCTCATGCAGCAATCGTTCGAGGAAGCTGCATCACCGCTCGCTTTTATATGGAAAACCGTATTTACTGCCATTACGCTTGGCGCGGGCTTCCAAGGCGGCGAGGTTACGCCATTATTCGTAATCGGCTCGACGCTGGGCAGCTCGCTTGCTGCACTGCTGCAGCTGTCCGTCCCTTTTCTCGCTGCTATCGGCTTCGTATCCGTATTCAGCGGAGCAGTCAATACACCTCTTGCCTGCTTCATTATGGGCATTGAACTGTTCGGCGGCGAGGGCGCGATCTACTTGTTCATCGGCTGCATCATCAGCTACCTATGCTCGGGCCGCTCCGGCATTTATTCAGCTCAACAACTTGGCATCGGCAAGCCCAAATGATAATCCGAAAAGTGGCGGTCACAGGAATCAGTTCCCGTAACCGCCACTTTTCTCATGCCATCAACCCTGTTTTAGAAATAAACGATATAAATAATTGCTGCGAGCACGATACGGTAAACCGCGAACGGGACAAGCTTAATCCGATTAATGAGCTTCAAGAAGAAGCGGATCGAGATCAAAGCGAATACGAAAGCCGCAATAAAACCAGCAATAAAGTATGGCAGATAATCGAGCGTGAAATACTCCCAATTCTTAGCAAGCGACAGAAGGCTCGCACCCGCCATGATCGGAACGGCCATAATGAACGTGAAGTCCGCCGCTGCGCGATGGCTTAGTCCGAGTAAGACGCCGCCGGAAATCGTCGAACCGGAACGCGAGAAACCCGGCCATAACGAGACACATTGTATAAGTCCCACGCTGAACGCTTGCTTGTACGTAATTTGATCGACCGTCTCGACCTTCGGACGCTTAGGTCCGAATTTGTCTGCGATAATCATGAATACGGCGCCTATAACCAGTCCTACAAGCACGGTGCGGATGGAGAACAGATGCTCATCAATGTAATCGTCGAATAGTAAACCAAGCACACCTGCAGGAATAAGCCCGGTAATGACATGGCCCAGCTTCAGACGGCGACCGCCCTGCTCTCCCCCGTTCTCATCTCTCTTTCCTCTGCGCAAACCGAGCATCTCAATGAATCGTTCACGGAAAATAATAAGCACAGCCAGGATCGAGCCTAGCTGAATGACAATCTTGAACGTATTCGCCACATACTTTGTTAAAAACGCCTCGGAATGAAGCCACATGTCATCGACGATAACCATATGTCCGGTGGAGGATACAGGAGCAAACTCCGTAAGACCTTCTACAATTCCCAAAATAATCGCCTTGATAATCATTATGAAATCCATGATGCACGCATTCTCCTATCTTCTCATCTCTCTATTATCCGAACCGCTTGCGATAACCGCACTTGCGGCACAGCTCCTCTACAGCCTCACGACGCGAGAAGCCGTCATACAGCTTCGTTGCGCGTTCTCCCTCCACGATGTCTGAGAAATGCCCATCGTGAATGTTGCCCAGATTAATGACCCCTTCGCCGTCAAGACAGCAAGGAATAACCGTTCCGTCGATCAGGACGCCAGCTTGATTGCGGAGCGCGTAACAGAACCCTTTCCCATCGTCCTCAGGCGCATTCAAATCCGGCCAATCGAATTCGGGATCTTGGTTCAAATATATACGTTCAGCAATCTTCACTCCCGTGCCTGGGATGAACTGCTCGTCGATCCTATAATCCAGATCGAACGCCTTCTCAATCATCGCAAGCAGCTCACGATTGCGCATCTTCTGCAGATTGGTTTCATTATCCATGTCGAGATTCCACAGACGGAACGAGATGATAATGTTGCTGCTCGCTACCGCTTCCTTCACGAAACTTAATATTTCTGCGAGATAACCTTCTTTATCGGTTGAGCCGGGATGGCCGTCGAAGCTATGAAGCGAGAAATTCATTTGGCGCAATGCCGGCTTGTTTATAATCTTAGGCTTGGCTTTCTTAATGAGCGTACCGTTCGTCGTAATATTAACCTTGAAGCCCTTCTCATGGCTAATATCGAGCAGCTCCTCGATCTTCGGATGAAGCAGCGGTTCGCCCTTCACATGGAAATAAATATAGTCGGTATGCGGTTTTATTTGATCGAGCGTCTTCTTGAAATCTTCCACTTGCAAGAAACCTTTCGCGCGCTGCGTTGGCGGGCAGAACGTGCATGAAAGATTGCAAATGCTCGTTGTCTCGATATAGAACTTCTTGAACCTCTTCATTAGTAATATGCTCCATTCGTATATAGCAATGGCTGACAGCTTGCGAGTGCTGAAGCCCTATTCTGTGTAGTCTATTGCCATTATACAACGTTTACTAGGAGCGTGACAAAAAAGGATTATTAAAAAGCTGTTATTCGCGGCTTTCATTGCGAAGCGGTTTAATACCGATTGGAATGGCTTCCTCGTCCGTGGCTATGAATGAAGCCTGGAATGCACCCTCGTAACGAAACACCGTCCCGAGCAGCTTGTTGCGTACCTGTACCGTAATTCGATAGCAAGCCTGCTCGTCATCATACCATTCGCATACATCGGCGAAGCCCGTTAGCAGACTCGGGAAAACAAATTGCAGCTTTCCCTCATAAAACCGCTGCTCACCGGAGCAAATGCGCAGTCCGCCGTTAGGTGCGACCGACAGCTCAAGATCGACCGCTAAATGCTGCTTGTTGCCTAGATAGTCAACGATCGCTTGACGGCGCTTGCTGAATACCATTGTCGCATCAAAATGTCTAACGATTCGCGGGAATTCGAACTTGCGGATCCAAGTTACCGTCTCTCTGCCCGAAGGATCGACATATGCGTAGTTCTCTATCGTGAACGGAATGTTGCTCCCGCCATTCGGAAACATAATATGACGGAACGTGCCTAGAAATAACGGCAGCAGCGCCCACTTGGAGTACCAGATTTGTTTCATAACGCCATGTCCGATCGACGCCTTACGATCGCAGCTGCTGAACCCGAACCGCTGCTGGATGCGCGGGTGAAGTTTGCCAAAGTCGGCTCCAAGCGCTTGTTCATATATGGACTTCATGGACTTTCCCCCTTCCCGACTTACGTGTTGCAGGCGGTTTTCTAATACATCTGGCTGCACTTGGAAGGAAGTTTCGAGTCTTGTAGGCTGCGAAGCAGCAAGCAAGCATGGGCAGTGACACGGTAACGGGGTTAAATGGGGATTGCAGCATTTCGGGATAGACGATACAGATCGGAACCGTTAACAGAAGCAATAATGCAGCTTGTAGTATGGAAGACCATGCGGAACGATGACCGATCGCAGCGGCTAGACCAAGGAATAGCTCGAGTACTCCGAGCACGCGGATCATCGGCACTTCGTAGCCTCCGAACATGCCCGTATGCTGCATAATATCGAACTCTCCGCTTGTCTCTGTATAGAATAGCTTAGGAACAAGACCCATATAAAACCAAAGCGATACTAATGTAATGACACTTGTATAATGGACAAGAGCTCTTCCCGCGGTGACGGACGGCGGAATACGATGCTCCAGCCATATCCGCAGACGATCGAAGCTCCAAGCCGTCGCGAAGCCGAACAGCGGTCTAAACACGGCGGTATCGAATAGCTTACCTAGGAGGCCGAAGCGGGTTTGATAGTCGTATAGAGTGATGAACTTTACGATTCCATCCCCTTCAGGTTTGTAGCTCCAATATCCCCCGCCTTGGCTGATCAGAGACATAGCTTGTTCCGAGCGGAAGGAAAGCGTCGATAGACGAGTTTCTTTCCCGTCTTTCCCTGCTTTCTCTTTGCTCGTCGTTATTCCCGTCCCTTCAATCTGCAGACCAAAGCCAATTCGCGTACGATATTGAAAATGTTGTTCAGCCTCTTCTTGTTCACGGGGCAAATAGTTAATCTCAGTGAATCGCAAATCCCATTGCTGGTGCAGCTCGGGCTGCTGTGTATGAACCCACAGTTCTTCCAACGGCGCTTCAATATTCAGCTCTACGTAGATCGGCTTCCGCTTCACAACGTTCACTCCTTGTCATTGTTTATAAGTGGTTCATCGATAAACCGCTCGCGCAAGGCTGCATTCGGCAGCAGACAGCTTTCCGATCTGCCAAACCAACGATAGCGATTGCTGGCGATGAAGCTATACACGACATTTCGAATTGGCGCAGGTACGATAATGAACGGATAGAGCAACGGCCACAGGCCGTTCAACTGGCCAAGTACTCTCAAGGCGGCTCCCGACTTCGTATAATAACGTCCGCCGCGGATGAATACGAACGTATCCAGGTCGTGGAGCGGAAGACCGCCCTCAGCAAGCAGCTGCTGTCCGATCTGCGATTGAAGCGAGGCGAATTGGAACTTAGCCTCCTTGTCGCGCTTGATGACGAACTTCGTGATGGCGTTGCATAGGTGACAATGCCCATCAACGAGCATGATCATTGGTTGTTTCAGTTTATTGTCGCTCATCGTGTTCAACCCTCTCTGCTTGCTTCTATCTTAATGCTGACCCTGCATCACAGGGCAGACCTAACTTTTGTAGTACGATCGACAAAGGGGTACTACGATTTGTAGTACCCCTTAGTTTTTATTGCCGTCTGATTCATCCATTAGACCACGTTTCTTCACTTTCTCGATCGCTTCCTTGCTGCTTTTGACACCAAACTTTTTGAGCATTTTGTTAACCTGATTTTTGAGCGTGCTTTCCGCTTTATACAGCTTCTGCTCGATTTGGCTCTGCGTATGCCCGGTTTCAATAAGCTCGAACACTTCTCGCTCGGCCGGAGTTAAGTCTTTAAGCTGCTCTTCTCGTTTGAGTCTGGCGAACTCCTTAAGCAGCGCCTCCATTGGGGCTGGGTAGAGGTGGGCATTCCGAATCGTCTGCGGCAGCTCCTTGAACTGGGTTTTCTCCAAATATTGAATCGCTCCAGCGGTGAAAGCTTTCGTCATCGATTGTTCATCATTTAATGACGTTAACATAATAATCTTCGCCGACGTCAATCCGTGCAATTCCATCGCGGTCTGAATGCCGTCAAGTCTGCTGCCAGCCAGCTGTATATCCATTAATATAATATCGATCTGCGTCGTCTGCGCTCCTCGTACCGCGTCATCGGCATTCGTGGCTGCACCAACAACGAGAATATCCTCTTCTCGGTTCAGATAGGAAGTGATTGCTTTAATCCAATCCGGATCGTCTTCAACGACGTACACCTTGATATGATTCATCTTAGCACCCTCCTGGCGCGCGCGTTCTGCTTAGCCTGACTCTTAACCCATTCGGACTACTTTATGGCGGGGAAAATAAAACGATACGGCAAGTCCGCCTCTCTCCCCGTTCGCAAGCTTCACGCTGCCGCCGCTTTTCGCCATCACATTGTAGACATACGATAAGCCAAGACCGAAGTTTTTGCCTGATTTGCCGCTGCTGTAGAACGGATCGAATACTCGGTTCAGTTGCTCCGGCGGGATACCTTTCCCGCTATCTTGAATCGTAAGCACGACTGCGCGTTTGACAGCTTCTATCTTAATGTTTATATTTCCTTTACCATCCGCAGCCATTGCTTCACATGCATTCGTTAACACGTTGCTGATCGCTTCAGCCAAGTGGAACGGATCGCATACAACGACCGGCTTAACCTCATAACTGCTTGCAACTTCCACATCATATTTTTGGAAAAGACCGCTGTGATGTACGATACATTGCTCCATCAGCTTATCGAGCCGGGTCGATTGCTCCTGAAGCTCGATCGTCCTCATTTGATTGTGAATGCGCGATACGATGCCCAGCATATGCTCGGTCGCATTTTCGATAATTAGCATATGCTGCTGTGATTGCTCGCTGACTACGCTATCGCCGGTGTAGATGCTTTTCAAATTTTCGGTGCTTATGGCGATTTTGCCAATCTCGTTCTTAATGGAATGATTAAGCAACGCCGTACCTGAGCTGACCGCCTGCATCGTGCTTTGAAGCGGGTCTTGCTCGAACTTAAGCCTTACGCCAAGCACTCCGTACAGAAACGTACATAGCAGCGCCAGTGCGAAGGAATAGATCATAAATACTGAAATGTATTGAAAGAAATCAAAAGATGGATAGATCACTTTAGCAACGTAGATAAAGATAAGAACGCCTAGCAAGGGCGGCACGATGATCAACATCGAGATGAAGCGATTTCGTTTCATGCGAGCATCTGTTTCTTGCCAGAACGACGTAATCAGCAGGTAACAGGTCATTAAATAATAAGGTGCGCTGCATAGGAGCAGTACGATATAAAAGAAACTGCGATTCGGCATGGTATATTCCAGAATAGCCATAATAACTGAAGGAATAAGCAACAGCAGCTTCGCCTTTCTATTGCCTCTCCCCGTACGAAGCTTGTCCGCATACAATAAGCTGAATATAAGAACGCCGTACGGTGTTATCGTATAGTTTAATAGCTGAACAAGTCTAGCTTCATGTAGAGCATTGTGACTGACTAGCCAATCTGTAGTACCGCCAATTGCAGCGAAAAACAGGAAAAACGATGCCCAGCGGCTTGATTCGCTGCTTCGATTGTTTATCCATACAATAATGGCAGCCAGCAGCAGCGCGGCAAAATAAAATAACATGACGTTGTACCGTCCTTATTTTTCGAAGAATAACTTTATCCTACCACAGATTGGAAGCGCTGAGAACGATAAAGCCCAGCCGCTTAGTGAAAGGGCTGGGCTTGCTAGGCTCGTATAATTAATTTAAAAGTCGGATTTAGGCTTGCGCGGCTGCGGCTTCGCTTTGTTCTGTACCGCTGGCAGATGTCTCATGCTGCGAAGCATCGGCCCTTTGCAGATCGGGCATGCTTGCTCAGTCGCAGACGCGAACTCATCTCTTACCCATGCTTTGCAGTCACTGTTTTTGCATTTCCATATTTTCGTCGGTTTAAGCTTCGGTTTTGCTTCATCGCTAGTAGTCACGCTTGTGTAATCCCCTTTTTCATTTCAATGCTCTCTATACGGTTATATATACGGGTTGAATGCATACCGGCTTGGATACCGATACGTTATTTCCTGTGAACGTAAGCTCCCCGCTAGGTTGATCTACGGCGAACGTCGCAATATTGTTCGTGTCGCGATTCGCTGCGAGCAAGTAACGTCCACTTGGTGTTAATGCAAAATGACGCGGATGTCCGCCTTGAACGGAAATATGCTGAATCGTCGTCAGCTTGCCCGATTGCTCGTCTACCGCATAAACAACGATACTGTCATGACCACGGTTGGAGCCATACACATATTTACCGTCATTGCTAATTGTGATTTCGGCACAGGAATTGTCGCCTTCGAAGCCTTCAGGCAGTGTCGATACCGTCTGAATCGTCGATAACTGACCTGATTGAGCATCATAGGCAAATGCGGTTACGGTTGAATCTACCTCATTAATGACATACGCATAGCTGCCGTTCGGATGGAACGTCAGATGACGAGGTCCTGCTCCAGGATGAAGTGCTACTTCCGCTACAACAATCAGTTTACCAGCTTCCTTGTCTACCTTGTAAGTGACAATTTTGTCCAAGCCTAAATCTTGAATGAGCAAATAACGTCCGTCCGGGCTATAGAACGAGGAATGCGGATGCGGTCGGTCTTGCCGCTCTGGATGAACACTGCTGCCTGTATGCTGTGCTACGTCCAGTTTCTCTCCGATAAGCCCATCTTCTGTTAGAGCATGTAAACCAATCATTCCTCCATGATAGCTCGTAACTGTGGCAAATCTTTTTGAAGCATCCAATTGAATATGGCATGTCGTTGAATCGACCGTTATAGCACGGTTAAGCAATGTTAGCTTGCCTGCAGCTCCGTCGATGGCGAATGCTGCCGCTTCCCCAACCTTACGGCCATCCTCCATCGTTGTCTCCGAAATGGCGTACAATCGATTGTGTTCTGCATCCACTTGAACAAATGTTGGATTTTTTAATCCCGCATATTCGTTTAATAGCGTTAATTGTCCGGTTTCTTCATCAAAAGCATACACGTAGACTCCGCTTTCTTCGGCCTCCGAATAGGATCCGGCGAAGACAAGCAAGCGCTGTTGCTCTGCACTCACGTATTATTCCCCCCAAACCATTTAACAAGCACGTTCCCTATTATAAGTTGAATATCGCAGCAAAACAAATCTTGACGGCGATCAATTTATGATTATTGATCGCTGCTTCTGTCTTCCGCCCTCTTCGCTAATACCCATAATCGTCCCGACCATTCGATTGTATCGCCGACTTGTATGCCCGAGGCGAGCTTCTGCAATGCTACTTTGCTTATCCTTCCATCACAATTAATTTCTGCGCAGTCAAAAAACAGACGGCTCACTATCGCCGTCCGCTTTATTTGACATTTGCTGTTGTTCTGGTCTGATTCAGTAGGATCGATTCTGTCCATTACGAGCGTTTAGCGTCTGGCGCGCATACACCATCCGTACATAATACATCATCATCCCCATCAACTTGAACGAGCGTCGGATGTTTTTCCTCCCAAGCTTTGATCAAAGTACTAAGGAAGGTTTCAGGAGATTGCGCTCCGGATACTGCATACTTACGGTCAAATACGTAGAACGGAACGCCTCGTATGCCTAGCGTACTGCCTTCGTCTTCTTCACCGCGCACGGCGTCCGCATAGTCGTTAGACGCAAGTATTTGAGCCGCAACTGCTGCATCAAGCCCCACTTCTCCCGCAAGCTGAGCCAGTGTCTCATGGTTACCGACGTTGTCATTGTCTGTGAAATGCGCTTTGAATAGTCGCTCCGAAAGCTCCTTGTCTTTGCCCTTTGAAGCAGCGTAATGCATCAGACGATGCGAGTCGAACGTATTCGTAACGATTTGACCGTTAAAATTGAATGTGAGACCGACTTCTGCTGCTTGTTGCGCGACATTCTCCGTATTCGCTTTCGCTTGTTGAATCGACATGCCGTATTTTTTGGAAAGCATTTCAAGCGTACTAATACCTGAATTCGCATCTGCACCTGGATCAAGCTCGAAGCTGCGGTATACGACTTCGATATTCTCCTTATGCTCGAACTTACTTAATGCCATTTCGAATCTTCTTTTGCCAATATAACAGAACGGACATACATAATCCGACCATATTTCTACTTTCATTGTTAGAAGCACCTCCGAATAATGGTTGTAAAATCACTTAATATCAAAACGAGAGTTACTTTCATTATAACGTATTCATACAAAATTGCGAACCTTGAGAATTGATATTCCAGCTTTATTTACATAATTATGTTTATGTTGTTATTGTGAGTTGCCGAACATAAAAACAGCGTCTAGAGATTATTAATCTCTAAACGCTGTTCATTTTAAACTGCGAAAATATGGCGGCCAATCTTCAGTGTCTGTTGTCTCGACCAGATCCACTTAGATGTAGCGGTATCCGGGTTAAAGTAGTACAACGCGCCATTAGTCGGGTCGTTGCCGCGAATCGCTTCCAATGCGGCTTTGTATGCCGTCGAATCCGGCTTCATATAATATTGCCCATCATCAACAGCAGTGAAAGCGCCTGGCTGTTCGATTACGCCTTGAACCGTATTCGGGAAGTCCGAAGCGGCAACACGGTTCATCACGACAGCTCCGACTGCGATCTGGCCTTTATAAGGCTCTCCGCGCGATTCTGCATAAATGATACGAGCAAGCAGATCAAGCTCCTTCTGATTGACGGATACCTTTTTCAGCGTCTCCCACGTTTGTTTGCCGGCAATGCCATCCACCGCAATGCTGTAGTCCTTCTGGAATTTCATCAATGCCTCGTACGTATCATCGCCAAAAAACAACGTAATCGAGCTGTCGAAATAACCTAGTGTTTTCAGTCGGTATTGCAAATCCGGTACGTCAGGACCTGTGCTTCCGTACTTTAATGTTGCCGGAGCAGCCGCATTCGCATGCGTGGTTGGTATCGCTAAAGCGAGCATAATACCGATCAATAATGCCATACTATAGTTAATCAATCGTTTATTCATCGTTATGAATATCCTCCTTATTCACCGAATCGTTTATCGTTCAAATCGTGTAAAACGATCATCGGCCGTTGGTTTTTACGAGTGTAGCATAAGCTCTTGATCAAATGTAACCTCAATCTAGATATTACATATATTTACTAGTATTCATTTTTCTCATTTATTGATATAATTTCACGTCTTTTATGAGGGCATATCCTTAGAGCACCAACGGTTTAGGCAAATAGGAACATACAGGCGCATCGTCCGGCTTAGTCGGATGCTGTGCCTTATTTAATTTCGCGTTTCGCGTTGTGACTTGGCGAGGTGATTGCTACAATATAGGAGATTCGATAGATTACTTATAAAGAAAATCGGACATAAGCTTTCACATGATAACATAACAATAATTATGTAAACTTTATACCATTAACAATTAAACACATGAATTAAGGGGTGCAAGCGAATGAATATCATTAAGCAAAAAGACCGGCTGGAGCTCGACAAAAAAATTCTCACTATGCCCTGGTTCATCGAAAAGTTTATCAACTATAAGCTGCCTGACCTGTCCCCCTCCTCGTTGCTTGAATACATCCGAGACTATGATACTTTCCTCAGATGGTTGATGGCTGAAGGCTTGTCCTCGGCAAGTGATGTCAAGCAAGTAACACTGCTCGAGCTGGAACAGCTTCATATGGACAGCATCGACGGCTATCGGATGTTCCTGTCTACCTATAAGGAAGAGCGTAACAGCAAGACGACGATCTCACGCAAGCTGTCCTCCCTTCGCTCCTTGTTCCATTACTTAAGCCAAATTGCCGAGGACGAGCAGTTCTACCCGTTATTGAAACGGAATGTAATGGCCAAAGTAACGATCAAGCGGACACATAAGCCGAAGGATACAGCTGCCAAGCTAGAAGGAAAGCTGTTGCAAGAAGAAGAAATATCGGAGTTTATGTTCTACGTGCAGCAGCAATACGAGACGGATATCGCTTCTAATAAGCAAGCGCTGTACTCCTATGAGCTGAATAAAACAAGAGATGCGTGCATAATCAGCTTCATCCTGCACTCGGGGCTTCGCGTGTCCGAACTCGTTAATTTGAATGTGGACGATGTGGACGTGAAGAAGAAGCTTGCTCATGTGTACCGCAAAGGACGCAACGACGATAACTTTAAGACGCCGGTCTATTTTCGCCAAGAAGCGGTAGAAGATTTACAAGCGTATTTACAGCTGCGGGAGACGCGATATAAAGCTCAGAAACGCGAGAAGGCTTTGTTTTTGGCGATCGCCAATGGCAAAAATGAAGGTGCGAGGATGACGAAGCGTGCGATCCAGGAGATGGTTATTAAATATGCCAAGCGCTTCGGAAAGCCATATTTATCTGTCCATAAATTAAGGCATTCGTTCGCAACGGACTATTATCTCCGCAACGATATTTATAAAACGCAAGAGCAATTGGGCCATGCCTCACCGGAAACGACACAAATTTATGCGCATCTCACCGATAAGACGATGGCCCTTGCCATTGATCGAACGAAAGAATAGGAATAAGTTCAGAAGTTTAACTAACTCGTCTGCAATATAACGGATTCCTGCATCGACAGCTGCGTCAACACGAGGTTCGCATACAGGCCTCCCTGCTTCATGAGCGCTTCATGCGAGCCTTGTTCCGCAATACGGCCGTCCTGTACGACGAGGATAAGATCTGCGTCTCGTATCGTGGATAACCGATGAGCGATAATGAACGCCGTCCGTCCAGCAAGCAACGTCTGGAGCGCTTCCTGGATATGCTGCTCTGTCTCCGTATCGACGCTGGATGTCGCCTCATCGAGAATGAGGATGCGCGGATCGGACAACAACACGCGTCCGAATGCAAGCAGCTGGCGCTGTCCGACCGACAGCTTCGAGCCTCGTTCCTCCAACTCTGTTGCATAGCCGTCCGAGAGCTGCGCGACGACACGGTCTAATCGTACGCTCTCCCCTGCTTTGCGAAGCTGTTCATCACTCGCATCCTCGTTACCGTAGCGCATATTTTGCTCCACTGTTCCCGCGAAGATGAAAGAATCCTGCAGCACGATCCCCATTTGCTTGCGCAAAGACTCCAGCGTTGCATCCTTCACATCCATACCGTCAATTCG
Source organism: Paenibacillus sp. 2TAB19 (assembly GCF_052115185.1). NCBI lineage: Bacteria > Bacillati > Bacillota > Bacilli > Caryophanales > Paenibacillaceae > Paenibacillus > Paenibacillus sp. 2TAB19. The sequence goes on from NZ_JBFRGE010000016.1 coordinate 27,638, forward strand.
AACGCTGCCGTCAGTTGCGTCATAGAAACGCATGAGCAGATTGACGATCGTACTCTTGCCAGCGCCGGTTGGACCGACGAGGGCCACCCGTTGCCCCGGCTTCACCTTAAAGCTGACGTCATGAAGCACATCAGGCTTACTCTCTTCATAACGGAAGGAGACATGCTCGAACTCCACTCCTCCTGCTATTGGCGGCAGCTCGCGGGCGTCGCTGCTGTTTTTCACCTCGGAGTCGGTGTCCAATACTTCAAATATACGTTCCGCGGATGCCATAGCCGAGAGCAATTGACTGTACACCTTCGACAAGGCGCTGAGCGGGCCCCAGAAACGCCACAAATAGTTGATGAACGCCATAATGAAGCCTAGCGACAAAGCGCCGTCGATGACGCGAATAGCGCCGAACCAAACGACGATACAAGTGCCGATCATCCCGATCATCTCGACAAGCGGATAGACAGTCGATTCAAGCGTAATGGCGCGCATGAACGCTTTCTTATTACGCATGTTGATTTCGTTGAACATGTCGTTATTTTTATTTTGGCGCGAGAACGCTTGAACGACGCGTATTCCTTGGATCGTCTCGTTCAGGTTGCCGTTGATTGCGGACATCGTGGAACGCGAACGCGACCAAGAGCCCTCGATCTTCGGCCTGACTTTGGCAACGATTAAATACAATAAAGGCATCATAACGAACGATAGGATGGCAAGCTGCCAATCCATCCAGAACAAGATGATGACAATGCCGAGCAAATGCGTGACTTCCATTACCATCGTTATTAAGCCGCCGTTGATCAACTCGCCGATGGCGTTCGTATCATTCGTTATCCGCGACATAATCTTGCCTGCCGGACGACCGTCGAAGAAACGGAACGACAACGATTGCAGATGATTGAACAGCTGTTGACGCAAATCGAATAAAATCCGTTGGCCGGTGAAGTTAATCCATCTTGTATGCATCCAGCTGAACAGCCAGCTTATGATTCGGATGCCGAGTAATGATGCCCCTAACGCGGTAATGACGGCATAGTTTTTGTCTCCAATGCCTTTATCGATCAAATAAGCGAGTATAATCGGCTCGGATAAGCTTAGCAGCATGTTGAGCAGTACAATGACAACAACTAAGCTCATCAGCTTGCGGTACGGATATAGGTAGCGCAGCATTCGCCGCATATATTTCATATTAAACGGTTTTTCCTCGATATCTTCATCCATATCCCATTCGACTTGACTCATGAAGCACCTCGTTTCTTAAGTAAAATGGTTATTTATGCAGCGCAATCTGCTTCTGACGGTTGAATAGCTGGCTGAAGAAGCCGCCTCGCTCATTCAGTTCCTTATGCGTGCCTTCTTCGGTTATGCGTCCGTTCTCAAGTACGATAATCCGATTCGCATGCTGAATGGAGGACAAGCGCTGGGCAATAATGAATGTCGTCCGCCCTTCCATAACCTCCAGCAGCGCTTCGTGAATCGCCGACTCGGTTGCGGTGTCAACGCTTGCCGTCGCCTCGTCCAGGACAAGGATCGGCGGATCCATGAGGATCGCGCGCGACAGCGCTACACGCTGACGCTGACCGCCGGAGAGACCAACGCCTCGTTCACCGATGCGCGTATTGTAACCGTCCGGCAAACCGACGATAAAGTCATGTATTTGCGACTTTTTGGCTGCATTCTCGATCTGCTCCTGCGTTGCATCCGGGCAGCCGTATGCGATATTATCACGAATTGAAGCAGAGAATAGGAACGTTTCCTGCGGCACAATGCCGATGCTCTTGCGCAAGCCATCGAGGTCGTAGTCTTTGACATCAATGCCGTCTATGAGCACCCGTCCGCTTGCCGCGTCATAAAATCTGGACAACAAGCCGATCAAGCTGCTTTTGCCGGAACCGGTCGAACCTAATACGCCGATAACCTCGCCTCGATCAACCGTGAACGATATGCGGTCCAATATCGGGCTGTCCTTCTCTTGATCTTGGTCGTCGAAATAAAAAGAAACGTTGTCAAACACAACATTGCCGCTCATGCCGTCAGTTGAAGCACCGTTTGCTGGCGATTCGATATCGACCTTCGTGTCTAACACCTCGAACACGCGGGGAGCTGCCTTCATCGCCTGTTGCATAATGTTGATCTGCCAGCCAAGCATGTTGAGCGGCCATATAATTCCCCATGTGTACCATTGGAACGCCATGAACGTTCCGAGCGTCATCTCACCTTTCACGACGAAGATAGCGCCGATCCATATCATGAGCACGAAGGTAAGTCCGCCGTAAAAGCCCATCTGAGGGAAGGCGCGTGCCTCCAGCTTGGCGCGCTCCATGTTCGTCTCGAAGTTCTGTTCGTTGCGCTCGGCGAACTTCCGTTCCTCAACCTTCTCTGTAGCGAACGACTTTACAACTCGTATACCCGAAATATTTTCCTGAAGCGTCGTTGTTAACCGTCCCATCTGCTCCCGAATATTACTCCAAGCTGGACCGACTTTATGATTGAATCTCCACAGTACGAATAAGATCAGCGGAATCGTCACAAGACTTATCAACGTAACCTTCCATTGCATCGACATCATAAAGATGACCGTTCCCAAAAAAGTAAGCATGCCCGTAATGAGATTCATCGCCCCGAAACCGACGAAGTTTTTGACCGAATCGATATCCCCGGTCATTCGGGACATTAATTGCCCCGTCTGAGCACGATCGTAATAGGAGAAAGATAGCCGTTGCAAATGCGCATATAATTCTTTGCGTAGCTGGAACACGACATTTTGCCCGACAAGCTCCTGCGAATAGCCTTGTACGAACATCGCTCCGCTCTTAATCGCCTGCACGCCGATGAGCGAGAGCGTCAACCAGAAAACGACAGACATATCTTTTTTGTCGATCCCCTTATCGAATATTTCCCTGAGGATCCATGGCGCTACTAGATCGATCAGTGTCGCTACCACCATAATGGTTATCGCGGTTACGACCCATTTGGCGCTTGGCCTTACGTAGACCATAATTCTCATGAGCGTTTTCATTTCGATTTTGCCAACCCCTTTCTGAGCAAACCTTTATACTTTCCTATACGTCAAAAAGACCGCAAGCCGTAGATAGGCTCGCGGTCTTCGTATTAACGGCTGACAGCATAGCGATCTCGCTATATGGTCACCGCTTTGCGAAGGCAGGCCGGTCGGCATGTTTGAACCATTGGTTGGGACTGATTCGACAACGCGATGTTACGGCCTTGCTCACCAACAGTCCAATTAAACATACGATGACCCCCTTCTTCTTTAATTACGGTAGTATTGTTTTCTAACCCAACCAAATCTTAACACCTTGGCAAATAGATGCGCAAGAGGCTAAACAAAAAAAATACGCCTTGACAGCCGCCCATCATTCATTGGCAAGCGGCCTCCAGCGCTTCTTCTTTTATGGCTCGTTAGACATTTCCAAATCTTCAGTCGATATGCCTTCTTCTACCGCAAACTCGAAATCCTCTATATCATAGACCTGCACCGGAACGCCTGCTTCGATGAGTCGGTCTTGAAATTCGAATTGATCGGATAAGAGCGGAATATGGAGCTTTATGCCTGTGAGCAACAGCTCGGTTTCGATCGGGTCGAACGTCTCTCCATAATGCGCATTATCTACCCCATGCACAACCGTAAACTGGATCATCTCATTCAGGAGCAACGGCGAGCTCTCGCGCCATGGCACTTGCATCGCCTTCTCTATCTTCTTGCGGTTGAGCGGATCCTCGAAGAAAGCGATGAGATCGTTAATCTTCGCTTTAACGTGACCGTCATCATCCGGATCATCCATGACCGGATCGGCTCCGTCCCGCATCTCATATAATTCGGCAATCGAAGAATAAGGAACGACATAATCTATGGGCCGACTCGGTACGAGCAGATGCCCATACGTTGCTACTAATACTGCTTCTATCACAAAACGCCGCTGCATGCTGGCTCCTCCTCACGTAAGAACGGTTACACATTATTATACAATATTCCATTGCCTGTACAAGAGAGTCAAACGCCAAATTTGCATAAACACGGTTGACCCAAGTAAAATGATCGATAGATAAATAAAGATGACGACTGGTTTCAGGAGGGAACATCATACGATGCAGAAGGAAGAAGCTATCATTATCGGAGCAGGTCCTTGCGGTTTAGCTGCGGCAATAGAGCTGCAGAGAATCGGCTTGAATCCGCTCACCATTGAGAAGCGGAATATCGTTTATTCTATTTCGCAATACCCGACCTATATGCAATTTTTCAGCACCCCTGATCGGCTGGAGATCGGGGACATCCCTTTTACGACGGCTAGTGAAAAGCCATCACGTCTTGAAGCGCTTCATTATTATCGTGTAGCTGCTCAGCGCCATCAAATACGCGTGCAAGCCTATGAAACGATCAAAAGCATTGAACGCGAGGACGATGGCTTCATAGTCAAAGGTGAAAATCGGTTCGGCGAACCGCGTGCTTATTTCGCCCGCTACGTCATTATCGCTACAGGCTATTTCGATAATCCGAACGTTCTCGGAATACCCGGCGAAGAGCTTGATAAAGTGAGCCACTTCTTCCGCGAATCCCATCCCTATGTCGGCATGCAGGTCGCCATTATCGGCGGCAGTAACTCGGCCATCGATGCTGCACTGGAGCTGGAACGTGTTGGAGCTAAAGTAACGGTTATTTATCGCGGTGAATCTTACTCCTCCAGCATCAAGCCATGGGTTAGACCGGGCTTCGAGAAGAAAGTGGCTCAAGGACTCATACAAATGCGATTCAGCTCCACGGTTACAGCCATCGGCAACAATGACATTACGATACAAGGACCGGAAGGCGCCGAGCTCATTCCGAACGATTTTGTCCTTGCGCTTACCGGCTTCCACCCCGACCGCAACTTCTTAACACAAACGGGCGTAACGATGGAAGCTGAAGGTTATCCGACCTTTAATGAAGCGACGATGGAGACGAATATTCCTGGCATTTACCTCGCCGGCGTCGTAGCTTCCAGGCACGAAGCGAATGAAATCTTTATCGAATCAGGCCGTTATCACGGCAACAAAATAGCAGACCATATCATGAGCAAACGGGACTAACCCAGCTCGCATAATACAAATATGGCGGTGCCGGGGAAGTTATCCCAGCATCGCCATTTCTGACTCTCGGTCTATTGCCGTTCTCGTATCAGGAAACGCCGTAATCCCCCCGTTGAGGTTGAGTGGATTTCATCCAGTCAAATGGGCTAAATAACATCAGATCAGCAGTTTGATTGGATTTCCTACAGGCTAATGCGGTCAGTTTGATGGAATTGAGCTGCAAGAGTGAATTAGGCTGTATATTTTCCACTCAAAAGTGATTGACCAACGTTCAACAGCCTGTTTGGCTGGATGATTTCCACTCTAAACAAGGAAAAATACTCGTACGTTACCCACTACTGTATATCGAGCTTCCGCTTTAGATCAGCTACCGTCTCGTCGCTTGGTGACTTGTCACCGTAACGAACAGCTTCATAGACATCGATAAGCGGTGATACATGTTCAGATGCAATAACGGTTTGTTTCTTCTTCTCCATATCGGCAGCCGTTTCACGAGGTGTCAAGCTAGGAATGACCGTATAGCCTGTCTTCATTCCGCCACTCAGCAGTCTCTTGTACAAATAACGAATCCGCTCGGCGTTCGACTTCAGATCCTGCCAGCCAGGCTCCTTGTCCTTCCCTCGAAGGCTCAATCTCCGCAGCGAGCCGTTTAGTTGATCCTTCAGCTTTGTATACGACATTAAGCTTTCGACTTCATCCGAATAGTTCGCGTCATCACCTTGTCGATCCGCGCTTCGCTCCCATATCTTTGATATGAAGGACTGAACGAGCCGATACAGCTTTTTACCTAAGTAATAGAGCAGGAAACAGACGACTACAATGACGAGAATCGTTGCAGCGATCTTCAATATCTGCTCCAATAGAACGACCCAATCAGCAGGAGGCTTGGTCTCGGTCTGAGGCAATGCCGGCGGCGGCGCTTCACTAGGCGGCTCGCTCTGCACCTCGTTCTCCCGAGGTCGATTCATCCATCCCATAATCGAATCGATGATTTGCTTAATGAAGCGCTCGATAGCATGTTGAATTTGCCTGAACATCGTTATTATGGCTATGACCACGAGCAGCAAAACGATCCAAAGCCGATTTTGACGCTTGAAATCAAGCGTTGTCTTCGATTTGCCCGTGTCGGCTGTCTCCGCGCCAATATGTCTCTCATTCGCAATAAAGAAAAACAAAATTACGGCCGCAATTCCGCAGCAAATGAGCACGACATTATAGGAGGATAGCTCTTTTAACAAAAAAAGCTTGAGCGGCTGAACAGCTATATATACGCATACGGCTGTTAACAGCTGCGAGTTTGGAAAAGAATTGTACCATCCACGTATCGTCGATGCCATGCCTCGATAGGCAAAAACAGCACCAATGAGGCTGCAGATCACGACAGGTACTGGGCTTAATGCTTGTTCAACAAGCAAGAAAGTTAACACCGTTAAAAATAAACCTAAGCCTGCTGAAAGCAGCAGACGATATATTCTTCGCTTGATCGGCTTTGCCCCTATTATGGCGGAGCCAGCCCAATAACCGATACCTAACGAAACGCTCCAAGGCCAGACGGCGCTATCGCCAAGCGTGTATACGGCTGCGGTTAAGACGAAAGGCAAGAAAAATAGAAGCTCCACGTAGCCTTGGACGAGGGATGCCATCGAGCCTGAACGCATCATAGACTTCATTAAGCGATCACCTCTTCCGCTTGCCCGCTTGCAGCTTGACCAGCTGGATTCGACCGTTCTGAGCTGCGCTTATCAGATGGGTCGGTTAAGTGCCACACAGCAACGGCATTTCCGTTGTACCGCAAATGCTCCGCCGCCTGCTCCAGCGACTCATTCCAATATGCGGAGATGACCAGAATATCCATATCGTGCATTCCGCGGGCTGCCTCCGTTTCCAACAAACGATCGAATAGCTCCGTTCGCTCGATCTCCAGCTTGGCCATGTTCTCAAATATAGTCATAAGCTGCTCGTGGCCGCCTCTTGGCTCAATGCGAACGCTGTCACGCTCCCCGAATAACGGCATATTCGTCGCGAAGCCCACTTCGCTTCCCTCTGCGATAACGGCTTCAGCAGCACCGGCCGCCCACTCGATGCCTTGTTCAATGAGCGCATCATTTGATACCGAACGCCACATTCCCTCCGCATCGTCCACGTTCAAATAAATCATTAGCCGGCGGTCGGCGGTAAAGTCATGCTGATGCACCTGCAGCTTCCCCGTCCTTGCCGTCGCTTTCCAATTGACCTGCTTGAAGTTGTCGCCAGGCTGATATTCTCTAACGCCCGCTATAACGAACGGATCGCTGACGATCCAGCGCTTGACCGTTTGCTCGCCCTGCCAGCTATGATAGGGCAGCTCTTGTACAGGTACTTGTGCCGGCTTCGGATAAACGATCAGCTCGCTCGAGAGCGGAATCTGTCGCGATGCGCTCGTAAGCCCAAGCAAATCGCCGCCCGTCAGCGTCACGGTCTGAAGACGATACCAGCCTCTTCTCGCACAAGTGAAGCGATGTTTGCGAGTCACCTTCGTATACGGCCGGAAGGTGAAGAAGCTCTTATGATTCTGGGAGAGCTGCCCGCTGCTAACCGCAAAGTTGTCATCGTGCTGGAATCGCAGGAAAGCGGACAATTGCGATTCTACGCGCAGCCAAGGAACGGGCAGCCACTTGCTGTTGGAGATCTGCTCGACCAGTTCAACCTGCTCGCCGCGATAGCTTGTCTTTTGCTGAAAATGTCTTTCATAGCTAATATGCTTAAGCGCATATCGGCGAAATACACGGCTCTGTATGAATAAAATGATAACAGTGGCGACAATGAACCAAAATAATAGCATCGCCTGCCGCCTACTTCACAGCTAAGCCGGCTTCCGCTGGCACGGGCGTCTGGCGAATAATATCATCTATAATCGCCTCCGCATGGTTATGGCTGCGCTGCAGACCGCGCAAAGCAAGACGATGCGCAAGAACTGGCCTAGCCATCGCCTTAATATCGTCAGGCGTTACGAAATCGCGGCCGCGAAGAATGGCATGAACCTGAGCGGCGCGCAAGAGCGCTTGGCTGCCGCGAGGGCTGACGCCGATCGCGACCTCTTCTCTCGATCTTGTCTGTTCGACAAGTCGAAGCAAATAACCAAGCACGTCATCCGAGATCGTTACAGCCGTATAAGTCTGCTGAGCCTGCACAATAGCGGCTTGCTCTGCAACAGGCTCGAGCGACTGCAACGGATCATTGTCTTTGAACCTTTTTAACAGACGTATTCCCTCTTCAGTTGTCGGATAGCCCATCTTTATTTTGAACAAGAAACGGTCTAGCTGCGCTTCCGGCAGCGGGAACGTACCGTGGTGCTCGACCGGATTTTGCGTCGCAATGACCATGAACGGCCGTTCAAGCCATTTTGTTTCTCCGTCTATGCTAATCTGCCGCTCCTCCATACATTCGAGAAGACTTGATTGTGTGCGCGGAGTCGCGCGGTTAATCTCATCCGCCAACAGCAGATTTGTGAACAATGGTCCGGAACGGAACTCGAATTCGCTTTGCTTCTGGTTATAGTAATGAATGCCGCTTAGATCCGACGGCAATAAGTCCGGCGTGAACTGAATCCGCTTGAATTGCAAAGACAATGACTTCGCTAGCGACTTGGCCAGAAGCGTTTTGCCTGTTCCCGGCACATCCTCAAGCAGCACATGTCCTGATGTGATTAGTCCAATCAGCAGCAGATCGATTACTTCTTCTTTTCCGATAATGACGCGGCCGATGTTGCTTCTAACGGTTTCGGCTAATTGTTTGACAGATTCGAATGACATGTACGCAGCTCCTTCTTATTGGCTAGCCTGATCGGCTAGTTTTTGTTGCAGCTCTTGCAGCTGGCTCCAGCGGATCATCTTGATTCCTTCGGTTTCTAACGTACGCAATATATCTGGATCGCGGAATAATTCCAGCTCCATCCCGCGTTTCTCAGCTTGAAAGTGATAGGCCCGCAGCTCATCAGTCACGACGGATGGATGTATAATGACCTCGCTTACGCCAGGACGCAGCCCTCGCAGCAAGCCGATCATATTCGCTTTAAAGCTTTCATACGTCTCGCCTTCTTGCAATTGGAATGGCAGCCCAAGCAAATAATCAAGCACGACTACGCCCTTCGATGCTGCATAATCGGCAAGCTGCTTCGCTTGCTCCGCCATCTCGGGAGGCGCCACCTGACCATCTTCCTGCAGCAGATAACGTGGCAAGCGGAACGGCAAACCGTATGCAGCGCATACATCGAATACAATTGGCAAAAAGTTGCGTCCGGTTGTCAGCCCATAGAGGCTGCCCATATGATTGTCGGCATGTGTCGGCTTAACGCCGAGCTGCAGAGCCATCTCCACTTGTGCGATCAGTTCCGCTCTTACTTGCTCCTCATCGGCTTGTTGCTCGAATGTCTTGCAGTCCGGCGGAAAGTAGCCTTCATTCGTAACGAGCGAAGAGCTGTCGCCATTGCGATTCACAGGACCCCAACGATAAGCATCCCACTCGCTTGTGAACGTAAAGTGGATACCTACATTGAGCTCCGGATGCGAAGCGCTCCATAAAGCCGCTTCACGCGCCCAAGCGCAAGGAAGCATTAACGTTGCCGAGCTGATGGCGCCTTCCTCCAGCAATTGCTGGATGCCGACATTAACGGAATGACAAGAACCGAAGTCATCCCCGTTCACGATTAGAAGCCGATCCTCTTCCTTATATCCGAGGGCTTTCGCCAAGTTCATGTTGCATACCATCCTCTCTGAAAGTATTGAATCTTTATGGCTGAAGCTGATGAAGCAGCTCATTACAATTAAGTTCTACCCACTCGCAGCCATAAGCAGATTGATCGATAATGCCACACAGCACATCGTCCGCATCCAGTCCATCCTTGAACCTTATTGCGAAATGCAGCGCAACGTCGAGCAGCCTAAGTTTCATAATCGCCGGCAGCAGCTCCAGCTCTCGAGCCGACAGCTCTATGATCTCGGAATAACCCGCAAATAGCCGCTTAATCCGATCGAGTATATCCTCCCGCCCCGGTCTGATCATATCGACAGCTGTTACCGCCAGCTCCATCGCCCGTACATCTACGGTGCAGAACTCGAAGTCCAGCACTCCTGATATCCTCTCATTTCGGACTACAGTATTATTGAAAACGAGATCGCCATGGATCCACTGCTTTGGCAGCTTCGCGACGCGTTCGCTTAACGGTTTCAGCTTCTGCCGTTCTGACATGAGAGCGATCATCCTATTACGCCTTGCAATCAGCTCGTCAGACCGATCACTTAACGAAATGAAGCTCTCTTCGTCCATTGCCGCATATGTTTCTTCGAGCAAATAATAGGGACTGTAGATGGGCGGTTTCGAAGGTTGCGCATCCTTTAACGCAACGGTCAATTCACCCGCAGCTCGACCTAGCAAGAACACATGATGGTTCTCCTCAGCATCCGTTCGATCTCCTTCGATGAAACGGAATAACGAAGCGATCGTTTCGTCACCAGCCCTTGTTACGGTCGAACCAAGCTTATTGCGAATGGGCAGCGGCACTTGAAAAGGCAGCGCTTTCGTATTAAGCCACGCCAGCAGCTCATGCTCGAGCGCAACAATGTCGATGTCCTTATGATTATTATAAATCCGCAGAACGAATCGTTCGGTGCCCGCCGTTACCATCCGAGTTGTATTATTCATGCCGCTTTCCTTATGCTCGATGCGCCAATCGTCTTTGAACGAATATTGATCCAAAAATAGCGCAAAATCTATGTTGTCCTTCACTGCCGGTTGTCCTCCTTAAAGCTAAGCAACGATTCTTGTAATGCGTTTAAGCTTCCTGCTGTTCAAGCCGCCGCAGCCGCTTGCCAAGCTGCTCCTGCCAGCTAATCGAGAGCTCTTCTACCGATAAAAGCTCGCGCAAACCTGCCGCATCCTCCTTGTCGATATACATGAGCCGGTTCGCTTCGGCAATCGATTTGGCTGCCGGATGGCGCCCAATGCGATTAAGCTCCAAGCCTGTCTTCAGCATACCTTCCTTAATCACGCGAAAATAAAACCCGGTGTATCCGCTGAGCTGAACGTCCTGCGGGAGCTCCTGCAATTCATGTCGCAAGCCAAGCTTATAGCATGGCTGCCTAGGCTGGCTGACTTGTACGATAACATCGCCAATCTGCACGATATCACCAATACATAAGTCATGCTCCGTCCACTCTGACACCGTTAAGTTCTCCCCGAACGCACCGGCTTCGAATGAACGATTGTATTTATCCGACCAATGCGGCAAATGCCTCTCGAAATAAACACAAATAGCTTTGTCGCGCCCGCCGTGATGAACGGTATCTCCCTGACCGTCCCCCTCCAAACCGGTATACGACAAAGCATGCGCTTGTTCCGATGCTTGCTTCACAATTCCTGATACAACTTCTTTCGTGCCATGAGCCATCGCAACCGGCATGCCGACATTAAGCGATACGACTTTCGGCAACGGCAACGATACAACCGGTTCCACCGACATGATCTGCTTCCTCCCACAAGTTGATTGCTATAGTCCTATTATAATCGGGGAAGGGAGAAGATGGCAAAGATAACATCCTTCAATTCATTTACGGCATTAATAATTAATGTTGTAACCCATGTCGAATATAGGCGGAAACGCGATCAGAACTCGATGTCGAATTCATTAATTTTGTGTAGCTTCATGCGCTTCCCCGGGAAATTTTTATCTTCAACAATCATTATTTCCCCGTTATTGCAGTGGAAACTTTTTCTCCATCCGTAACAGCTCCTTGCGGCTTCGCTTGGCGCGGCTTTGCATACTGACGAGGCGACGTTTCTCATATCTGAAATCCATTATCGTTGCCGCCAGCAGAACAAGCGCTGCTCCGATTGCTCCCCAGCGATGGAGATAACCTGCTGCAAGCGCCGCGGAGACGACAAGCCATATAACCGCAATCCAGCTAACTACCCGGCTCCATCGTCCCAGATGCCATGGCGCGCGTTGCTCCGCCTGCAGCTGATTATTCTGCTGCAGCTTCATCGCGATTGGAATGGCGTAGGAAGTATGTATGCAAATGACGCTGAAGGAAACTAGCAGCATAACATAACCAGTTGATGTAATTAATTGTGCGGCAGCGAGAATGACAACCGCCATACTAGCGCTTAACCAGACAGTGCTAGCGGGTGTTTGATGACGCTCGGATACTTTCGTCCACCATTTGCTTAACGGGAGCGCTTCGTCCCTTGCCAAGCTTAACAGCGCTCTCGAGCAAACCGTCAAAGTCTGCAGTCCGCTCACCCACAACGACAGCAGAACTATCGCACCAATGATCCATGCGCCTCCCCAACCAGCAAGAGCGCTATTGATGAACAAACCTGCACCCGCATTGCCTTCAGCCGTATAGGTCAAAGTCAATGTCATAAAGGCTAGCATCGCGAACCCGACGATATAGGTGTATGCAGTGGACAAATAAATAGCCCAAGGCACTTTCACGCGAGGCTCAATCGTCTCCTCCGCTCCTTGGCTCGCCGCATCCATTCCGATGAACAGCTTCTGCAGCAGCAAGGTACCGCCGATGAACGCGCTGGCGTTCACCGTTCCGCTCAGTTGCGCATTATGGAACTGGAACAATACAATCGGCGAATAGCTGCCAGGCCAGAACAGCCAAACGAGTCCGCCGACGATTAGCGCGGCAGCAATCATTTGAAGCCACACACCGCCTGCCAATATGTATTTAAGCCCGCGCGTTCCCCAGTGGTTGGCGGCCGCTTGCGCAATCGTAAGTGTCACGACCATAGTCCAAAATGTGAGGAGCGATGGATCATAATGAAGTCTGGCCGATAGGAAGGCATCCAGCAATCCGGCACAAGCCGCATTAAGCAGCGTTAAAGTTGCAAGCTGTCCTGCGGCATGAAAGGCGCCTGTCCGCCAGCCCCACTTGCGGCCGCCCATGGCCGTAGCCCAATGGTAGACCCCGCCGGCTGTTGGCACCGCTGATGCCAGCTCCGCTAGCGAGGCGCTGACCAATAGCGCCAATAAGGCCAAGATCGGAAAGCCGAAACCGATAACCGATGGTCCGCCTTCCTTTAATGCCGGTCCATACAGGAATGCCGCCCCGCCGACTAATGCCATCACGTTGAATGACAGGCCGAAGATGGACATCCCGCCCAGATGCCTGCGAAGCTGCTGAGCGATGCCGAAACGATGCAATTCATGCTTATCCTGCAGCAATTGGGTCGAAGCCCCGTAGCTGATCATGCTCTGATAACCGGAATTTTTCACGCTTGTTTGCGCTTTGAGCGCACCTGCTAGAATCGCCGCGAATACCGCCGCTGCTAACAGCAACCCAATTAGTGCAACTACCAAAACGAACACCTCCATACTTTAATGTATGAGCGGCAATCCTCGGACATGCTCTATTGGACCACCAATTGAATAGCTACCGCAGAATAGGAAAGAGCCGCATCTATTGGGATGCGGCTGCGGTATGATCTCGTAATCGTTTAATCATTCGGAACCATTTGTCCAAGCGGACCATCTTCATTGATAATGTCCTCGATATCGTACACCGATATCGGAAAATAAGGAAAGCCGAACACATATGGCGTTAATTCATAGATTTGGAAGTAGATGACGAGCGAACGATCGGCGATATAGAAATCTTGATCAGGACGAATCGACTTGAACGGTTCAATCGGAGCGATGTCCCTCTCCTTGATTTGCGCCGCGATAATCTCGTTCAATCGTGACACATAGTCGCTTCCAGGCTTGAACAGTTGAGCGAGTGTATACGTTTCGCCAGTCGATTGCTTGAACGTTAGCGAATCCTGCAACGTCAGACCGTGTGCTCCGCCCGTATAAGCGTAGTTATATAGCGATAAGCTCAGCACGTCTTTCTCGTTCGTCTTCTGTTCATAATAACCGATCATTTCGGCGTTCGGGTCTTGAAGCGAACCTTGGCTGTCGACTAACTTCTGAGCGCTTTTCTTGATTGCGTCATTGATTCGTTTGTCAGCCGCCGAGCTGACGCCTCCGGATATATGCGGCACCGCAAGGTCCGCTTTGTGAAAATGAGCCTTGGCGGTCTGCACCACGACGGGTGATTGGAATGCCATCCTTAAGAACACCTTCCTATTCGGTAAGATGCTCCATTGTATGCAGGTCTAGGCTCATCTCATACCATACGATGCCTCCATGATTGGAAGCCGATCGCCCGTGAAGAGCGAAGCCTTCCTGTTCGTAGAAGCCGATCAGATGCTCTTCGCACATGAGGACGATGGAACGCAGCTCATCGCTGCGGCACTGGCCAATAAGCTTCCGAAGCAGCATGCCTCCTATACCTTGCCTGCGATAATTCGTATCGACTGCTACGGTGAGTACGCAGAAGCTATGACCTGCCGGATCATCGCCATGCGCACCTTTCATCTCATCGCCGCACTCCTCTTGTGAAGTTCGAACTCCGTTCGCGATGCCTACGAGCTTCCCGTCCGCCCAAGCGGACCAGAAATAAGCAGGATATACGCGATTCCGATGCTGAAATCCTTCGAATGTTGCTGCAGCCTCAGGCGTATAGCAGCTCCGCTCCAGCGTAATCGCTGCAGCCATTTCCTCTTCGGCTATGACGCGCAGTTGAATCTCCGTCACAGCAACTGCTTCTCTCTTTCCGTGAGCCTGCGGCCCTTCACATCAAGCACGATCTTGCCGGCATTCAAGCCGATTATCCGGTCCGCGAACCGCTCTGCCCAATCTCCCTGATGAAGAACAGCAATAACGATGACGCCTTGATCGCGACAAAGCGCTTTCAAATCGGAAAGAACTTGATCGGCCGTGTGCGGGTCTAATCCGGATACAGGCTCGTCCGCCGCGATTACCTTCGCGCCATGGACAAGCGCTCTTGCAACGGCCATACGCTGGCGCTCGCCGCCGCTTAACGTACTCGCCTTCTGATGCGCCTTATCAATGAGACCGCGCTTCTCGATCATATCCATCGCGCCCATATAGTCGTCATTGCGGACCATTCCCGTCCAACGGCGCCAAGCAGGCGTCTGAGAGACCGATCCGATAATAACGTTCTTAAGCCCTGTCTTGGAAGGGAACAAGAACGGCTTCTCTTCGAGGTAGGCAACCTGCTGCCGTACTTTGCGCTTCGCCATGATCCCTTGCTTGAACACGTCGGCCCCGTCGAAATAATACGTGCCTTCCGTCCAATTCTCTTGTAGCGACAAGCACTTAAGCAGCATGGACTTGCCGCTGCCGCTGCTTCCTTTGATCGCTATAAATTCACCTGGGTGCGCCTCGAAGCTTACTTGATCAAGCACCTTCGGTCCGCCAGGAATTTGTTTCGTCAAACGCTGAATTCTTATCATTGCTCGCGCTCCTTCTGCTTGCGACAGTCTTATCTATAAATCTAGTTTACGGGAAACAAAAAATAGTTTCCATACGAACAAATGTTTGGTATAATGAAAACAAGAACAAATGTTCTTAATTGCGTATAAATTACAAATCATTTAAGGAGGATCGATCATCATGAAAAAACTTTGCGAAAATTACCGTTATGTAGAGAAAGGACGCCCTTATCGCGACCTAACCTTTAAGTTCTACCCGGACGGGCGGCTTGTCATTATAGACAATAACGCAGAGGAGGTGATCGCTCCGAGAGACTTGAAGGGTGACAGCCTAGACTTTTATGTACGTCGAAGAATCGATTTCATTAAGAATCAGCTTGCTGCCTCGCAGCTCAAATACGCTTAATTTCTAATCTATAGAACGCGGATGGAGAGGTGCTTAACCTCTCCTTTTCGCGAAACCTTCTATCCCCGTTAAGGCAACTGTTTATTAATCCCGTTCAAGCTCGGCGGCCTCTTTGCGAACTTCTCCGATTTCAGCGTTATCGATTGCTCGCGGAAGCTGGAATGATTTTGCTGATTCTTCGTTTTGCTGCTTTTGTTGAATGGCATGCTTATCACCTCCAGTATCATTATGCGAATATAGCTGGATATTTATGTGAAATCATAACCCTCCCATAAATAAACATCGTTACATTGACTCTGCGTCTTCATTGCGGTAGATTGTTCATACAGCAGCCAATCGCCCTACAAAGGAGACGCTCCCTATGAAGCAACAAATTATGTTCGACCTGGACGATACGCTTATTCACTGCAACAAATATTTTTATCTCGTTGTCGATCAATTCGTCGATGCGATGACTACATGGTTCCAAGGCTTCCCTGACATTACAGCCGATGCCATTCGAGACAAGCAGACCGAGATTGATATTGCCGGCGTTGCGGTGTTCGGCTTCAAGAGCGAGCATTTTCCGCAGTCGTTCGTTGACACCTATGTTCATTTCTGTAACTTGAGCGGACGCAGACGCTCCAAGTCAGAAGAGGACTTGCTATGGAAGCTCGGATTAAGCGTGTATGAGCATGACAATGAGCCTTATCCGAACATGGAGCAGACGCTGTATGAGCTGGCTAATACCGGCCATGAGCTACACTTATATACTGGCGGCGAGATGCTAATCCAGCGGCGCAAGATCGAGAAGCTGCAGTTGGAGCGCTATTTCGATTCGCGCATCTATATTCGTCGATTGAAGAATAGTGAAGCGCTGGAGACCATATTGTCTGAAGGTCCCTTCGACCGCAAACGAACATGGATGGTCGGCAATTCGATTCGCACGGACGTTGTGCCTGCCTTGACTGCAGGTATCCATGCCATCCATATGAAAGCCAAGTCGGAATGGCAATATAACGTCATCAATATAGACGTCGAACCGAAAGGCGCTTTCTTCACGCTCGATCAGCTTAAGGACGTGCCGGATACGATTCATCGCTACATTGGACGGTAGACTGTAGATACGAAGAGGCCGTATGATTAGGTGTTTTCCTCCTAACCATACGGCCTCTATTGTGTCTTATTCGATTGCTAATTCTCCGGTCGATTCATTTCTTAATACGATTCGGCCCTCCGTCTGGGTTCCATCCGCAAGGGTCACCTTTAGCTTCGTCGTCTTGCCTTTCTCAATCAATGACTTCACTTGACCGTCGGTTAAGCTTCGACCGTAGCTTTCCTTCCAAATAACGAACTTGCAGCCTTCCTTATAATGCGAGCAGCCGTAGCCCTTCCGCCCCATGAAGATCGACCCTCCGCATCCGGCACTTGGACATACACCGATTACAGACGGCTCAGAAGCCGCAGATGGGGATTGAACGGCAACACCGCCCTTTGATCCGGATGAGGACTTCGCACTCGCTGAACGAGCGCGTGAACCGCCTAAAGCGGATGCAGACTGTTCTCCTCCGGACTTGCCTTTGCTTCTTGTAGTTTTGCTTTGAGCAGGAGCTTCGCTTTCGAACGAGTTTTTATTCGCCCGCGACTGTACGCGCACTTTATCGACAATCATCGTAGCGAACTTCTTAACATTGTCCATAAACTGCTGATCCGAAGCTGAGCCTCTAGCGATCTCATTCAGACGACGCTCCCACATCCCGGTCATTTCCGGTGAAGTTAGCAGTTCGATTCCGGCACCGCGTATTAATTCAATGGCCGTACGGCCCTTCTGTGTAATAAGAATCTTTTTGCCTTGCATTTCGACATAACCGACATTTTTGAGTCGCTCGATTGTAGCCGCGCGTGTAGCCGGCGTGCCTAGACCCGAGTCCTTCATCGCATCTCGCACATCATCGTCCTCGATCTGCTTGCCGGCGCTCTCCATCGCTTTCAGCAGCGTACCCTCCGTATAATGCTTAGGAGGCTGCGTATCCTTTTCCTTCACAATGGCGTCGGCGCAAGTGACACCTTCGTTCGCTAATATCGAGAACGGCTCGCTGACCTCGATTTCTTCATCCTCGGCTTCTTCATTTTCTTTACCCTTCGTCGTCTTAGGCTTGTCCTTCTTCTGATCGGCGTAGATCACTTTCCAGCCTAAGCTGAGCAGCTCTTTCACTGTCGTCTTGAAGTTCTCGCCTTCAACCTCTGTAATGACCGTATGCACCTTATATTCAGCTGCAGGATAGAATTGCGACAGAAACCGGCGCACGATCAAATCATACAACTTCTGCTCATCCGGGTTCAATCCGTTTGCCTTGCGGTAAGTCGGCAATATGGCATGATGGTCTTCCACTTTGCTCGGATTGCAGATGAATTTATTCCCTTTATGGACGAGGCCGCGATTTGCGCCTTTCACGAATTCATCGTAAGCTGTCCCTTGCAGCGCGTTCAACGTTTTATGCATCTCCGGAATGTTCTGCTCGGTCACATAATTGGAGTTCGTCCTCGGGTAGGAGATCACTTTATGTTTCTCGTACAGAGCCTGAGCGACGTCGAGTGTCTTTTTTGCCGAGAATCCGTATTTGCCATTGGCTTCACGCTGGAGCAGCGTCAAGTCGTACAGCTTGTTCGGGTATTCCTTCGTATCCTTTACCTCATAGGAAGCAATCCGCCCAGGCTTACCTTTCACCTTGGCAGCTAAAGCGTCAGCCTTCTCCTTATCGGTCATTCGCTCGCCCTGCCACATCCCGCGATATGTCATTTCCCCTTGGGCGAAGTGCCCTTCTAATTCGAAAAACTTCAGCGATGAGAACGCCTCAATCAGCTTCTGCCGATCATAGATCAGAGCAAGCACCGGAGTCTGTACGCGTCCGACGGACAGCAACACATTATGTTTTGTCGTGAAAGCCCTTGAGCCGTTCATGCCTATCAGCCAGTCCGCTTCGCTTCGAGCCGTAGCCGCCTTCGTCAGGTTTTCATATTCTGAGCCCTCGCGCAGCTCTTCGAATCCCTTCCTGATTGTCTCAGGCGTCAAGTCCGATATCCAAAGCCGTTTTACCGGCTGCGAGAGCTTCAGGTGGCGCTGAATGAGCGAGAAGATGTATTGACCTTCCCGCCCTGCATCGCATGAGTTAACAAGTCTATCACTGCGCTTCGCCAGATCGGCGATCACCTTGAGCTGGTCCATCGTTTTCCGGTTCGGTATGAGCTTGAACTTGTCCGGTATTATAGGCAGATCATTAATATTCCATTTTTTATACCGATCGTCGTAAGCGTCAGGCTCGGCAAGCCCGATAAGATGGCCAATTGCCCACGTAATAATATAATGCTCTCCTTCTATGTAGGAACGGTGATTTTTCGCCTTCGGATCTATTGCGGCCGCTATATTTCTTCCCATATCGGGTTTTTCCGCAATAATTAACGTCTTCAATACAGAATCGCTCCTTCATTACGATCATTCTTTTACCTATTTTACAGATAATCGTCGGCTCTCGCCATCACTTTGCGACCTATTCTCAAGAAAAAAACCTGATCGGATCTTGATCCGAATCAGGTTCATTCCTGAATAATAGGCTATAAAATCCTATAATAGCTAGTATTTTTTAGTCTTCGACATAAGCGGTAATCGTGCCGAATATCGATCGAACGCCATCCGCCCAATTCGGATCCTCGGCATACTTGCGGTTAATCCAAGTAAACGCATCGGCATCCTCCGGTCTGTCCTTGCTTTTATTGAAGACCGTTCTGGCCGCAATCTCTGCCGAATCATGGATCGTCGTATTGTACTCCTTCCAGCTATGGAACACATTGAAAGGATTGTTCGCTATCTCGTCAGCTAGCTTATTCGTCTTAGGAACGAAGCCCTGCTCCTGCCCTGTTATGGCGAACAGCAGGATCGGATGAATATCGAATGCATGAGCGGCATCAATAATCGCATCGAAGTAAGGCTGCTCCGCAAGTACGGATGATTTCGTCTCTAAGTAGCGAATAAGCATATCCTCATTAATCGGCGTATAACGAAGCTCCATCGGCAGCCCGCCTGCGGCCATCTCGACTTTCTGTACGGAATTCGTCGCAACCGGCGGCAGCATCTGACCAACTGACGGCCTTGACAATGACCAAGCGTACAATACGGACGTTACAGCTAAAATGATACAAAGCGATAAATACGTCAGATTGCGTCGTTCAATCCGTTTCTTGATCAGCTCGAACGCTGAACTCGGAAGCGAGATCACCTCAGCCGGTTCAATCGTCTCCGCAATTTGATGCTGCCTCAACGAATGCGTGGCAAGTTCGGCCCTTAACTGAGTCCATAAGCTGTCTGCGTGCGTATCGCTCTCCATGCTTGGATGAGCAAGCTTGTCCAACACACGCCCCATTACTTCCGAATCGCATTGAACGTTCAATTGATGCTCTATCCACTCGTGGAATGGCCCCGCTATGGCGGCAACGTTGCGATCCAATGCCAAGCAAGCGTCGAAAATATCATCTGCCTTAACCGGTCGTCCCTGTTCCATAACGGCGCTTCGAATCAACTCGGAAGTAATCAATCGTTTGACCGACTCTTCGAATGCAGGCAACTGCTTATGTATGATACGAGTAACGGCATCAGCAACGATCTCCGCCCGTTGCTCCTGCGGCATTGAAGAATACTTATGTTGAACATAGCTGCGAATGTTTCTAACATCAGTCGGAGAAACAACCAAAGCTTCCTCGGCCGGCATCGTTAATCGCTCCTTCGCATCAACTCATACCGATTTTACCACAACTTTCCTTACGATGGGGAGCTTAGTTTTTGAATGAGCCCTTGAATATCCGTGCGGTTTACAAAATTCGTTATTTGCTCCTTCTCCCCTACCGTGAATTGATATTCACAGTCGCAGCCTTCGTCTTGCGGTACGATCTGCGCAATAGCACCGCTATGCGTGCAGATAACCAGTGCTGTGAAATCGATCAGATCATCAGGAATAGGTGTAGTAGCTTCAAGCTCGAAGCGAAGCGTAATATCGATCCACTGATCATCCCGGCGTTCAATCATCGGCTTAATCGTATGAAAACGCAGCTCCGTCACTCGATCCAATCCATACTTAATCACATTAATTACCCCGCAATCTAACTTAATTGGCATGTCCAGCTGTTGCCCTGCAAGAGAAAAAGCGCCCGAAGGCGCTTATCTGTATACATGATATCACAAGCCTCTTATTAAGGAAGCATCGATGATCCCATCAAATATTTGTCAACCTCGCGAGCCGCTTCGCGACCCTCGTTGATTGCCCATACGACCAAGCTTTGGCCGCGGCGCATATCGCCGGCTGCGAACACTTTGTCCACATTTGTTTTGTATTTGCCGTAAGCTGCTTTCACATTCGTGCGACGGTCTTGCTCAACGCCGAGCTGCTCGATTACCGGCTTCTCTGGACCTTCGAAGCCGACTGCGATGAATACGAGATCAGCAGGCCATACTTTCTCGGTGCCAGGTATTTCGCTATATATTTTGCGGCCAGTCTCATCAACCGTACGCTCGATTTGAACCGTGTGAAGTTCTTTCAATTGGCCATTCTCGTCGCCAACGAATTTTTTCGTCAAGACGGAGAATGCGCGCGGATCTTCGCCGAACAACGCTTTCGCTTCCTCATGCGCGTAATCAAGCGTATAGACGTTCGGGAATTGCGGCCAAGGGTTATTGATCTGATCACGCTCAAGCGGAGCTTTCGCATGCGTGCCGAATTGCGTTACTGACTTGCAGCCGTGGCGAAGAGCTGTTGCTACGCAGTCTGAACCCGTGTCGCCGCCGCCAATGACGATAACGTCCTTGTCTTTGGCCGAAATGTAGTTGCCATCTTCCAGGTTCGAATCCAAGTAGCTCTTGATCGTGCCGTTCAAATAGTCCATTGCCATATGAACGCCGTTCAAATCGCGGCCTTCGATCTCAACGTCGCGAGCGCGAGTCGATCCGCCGCACAATACGACAGCATCAAAGTTCTCCACAAGCTCGTTGGCGGTAATATCTTTGCCGATCTCCGTGTTCGTTACGAATTCAACGCCTTCCGCTTCCATCAAATCAACGCGGCGTTGAACGACATGTTTCTCAAGCTTCATGGTAGGAATACCGTAAGTGAGCAATCCGCCGATGCGGTCTGCGCGCTCGTATACCGTTACGGTGTGACCCGCTTTGTTCAATTGTGCGGCAGTCGCCATACCGGCAGGGCCGGAACCAACGACAGCTACGCGTTTGCCCGTACGCATCTTCGGAGGCTGCGGTACGACCCAGCCTTCTTCGAAGCCGCGGTCAATGATAGCTTGTTCGATCGTCTTAATCGTTACAGCGTCGCCAATAAGGCCGACTGTACAGGAACCTTCGCAAGGCGCTGGACATACGCGGCCTGTGAACTCGGGGAAATTGTTCGTTTTATGCAGGCGGTCAAGCGCTTCACGCCATAGGCCACGATAAATGAGGTTATTCCATTCTGGAATGAGATTGTTAACCGGACAGCCCGATACGGAGCCCGCCAGTTCCATTCCCGTATGGCAATAAGGCGTGCCGCAATCCATGCAGCGCGAGCCTTGCGTCTTCAACTGCTCATCCGAGAAATGCTTATGAAATTCCTGCCAATCCTTGATGCGCTCCAGCGGGTCGCGATCGGCCGGCAATTCGCGTTGATATTCCATAAAACCAGTAGGTGTAGACATGATCGCATTTCCTCCATCCAAATTTCCGTTTACCATCTTAACAATTCTCTTTAAAACTATATCGGGAAATAATCAAATATTCAACTACAAACTTTTTAGTGTGCTTATATACTATTGTAAAACATCCTAGCATTTCTGTCACAAGGACGTTAATGGATTATACGCACAATCATTTGCACTATCTTACATAACGTTCGTAAAAAGTATACGTGATCCCGATAAAAATTGCTACTGCTTACGTAAATAAGTACAAAATGTGAAGTTATACGTATTGTGCTCATCCTTCTGTTTATGTTCGCCTTTGGTCATTTGCCACTCTGTTTCATCGAACGACGGGAAGTAAGCATCGGCTCCTTCGATGTCAGCTTCGACGTCCGTTAGTAGCAGCTTGTCCGCAAATGGAAGGAACTGCTCATAAATATCGGCACCGCCCATAACCATCAACTCATCGCCACGATATTTCTCAAGCGCTTCCTCGACGGAATGAACAATCTCGCAGCCTTCCTGCATATAATCGGCTTGCCTAGTCAAAATAACGTTTTTGCGGTTCTTAAGCGGTTTGCCAATCGAATCAAACGTTTTTCTGCCCATAAGTACGGTCTTGCCCGTTGTGTTGGCTGTAAAATAAGCCATCTCTGCCTTCAAGCGCCACGGCATGCGGTTTTCAATGCCGATCGCACGATTGCGGTCCATGGCAGCAATTAAAGTTATAGACATCGAAGCTGCCCCTCTCTAATGAAATACGCGATCGTCTTCCTTATTAAAGCACTAGACGGCTACTGGAGCCTTAATCGTCGTGTGCGGATTGTACCCTTCTACCTTTAAGTCGGAGACTTCGAAATCAAATATCGATTTTTTGTCCGTATTCAGTATAAGCTTCGGAAGCTCTCGTGGCTCGCGGCTTAGCTGCAGTTCGATCTGCTCGATATGATTGCTGTAAATATGCGCATCGCCGAGCGTATGAATGAAATCTCCGACCTCAAGGCCGCATTCATGCGCAATCATATGGGTCAACAGCGCGTAGCTGGCGATATTGAACGGAATGCCAAGAAAAATATCCGCGCTTCGTTGGTACAGCTGGCAAGACAGCTTGCTGTCAGCTACATAGAATTGGAACATCGTGTGGCATGGCGGCAAAGCCATTGTCGGGATATCCTCCGGATTCCAAGCCGATACGATTAGCCTTCTGGAATCGGGATTGCGCTTGATCGTATCGATGACATCCTTCAACTGATCAATCGTCTCGCCCTGTGTTGTCTTCCATTGCCGCCATTGCTTGCCGTATACATCACCGAGTTCGCCGAATTCAGCAGCGAATGTTTCGTCTTCAAGCACATTGCGCTTGAAGATATCCATCTGCTCCGTATACAACATATGAAACGCTTCGTCCGTCTGCGAGCGCAAGCCGAAGTTCGTCATATCAGGTCCAATATAAGCGCTGCTCTCTATCCATCTCTTGAACGCCCATTCGTTCCAAATATTATTGTTGTTCTGAAGCAAATAACGGATGTTCGTATCACCCTTTATAAACCATAAAAGCTCGCTCGCGATTAAGCGGAACGGAACTCGTTTTGTCGTTATTAGCGGAAAGCCTTCACGTAAGTCAAAACGCATCTGATAACCGAAAGTCGAAATCGTGCCCGTTCCCGTGCGGTCTTCCTTCTTCGTGCCGCTGGAAAGAACATCCCTTAGCAGCGTCAGATAGGCTTGCTCGTTGTTGCTCATTTCGATTCGCCCCCTCTTCTCAACCCAACTGCAAAATATCATATATTATATCATTAATTGCGATCTCTGTCCTGCTTTCGTTTACGCCGCAACTGATGACGCTCTGGCGCAGAAGCATGAAGGCTAAGCTCCTCCTCAGACTCCGGAATGACAGCTGGAACGGGCGATGGTTTTCCATCTGGCCCAAGCGCAACAAAGTTGAAAAATGCGGTAACCGTCTTCCTACGCTCACCCGTATACAAATTTTCTGACTCCACAGTAACGTATATTTCCATCGAGCTGCGATGCGTCCATGTTACGAATGCTTCAACCTCTATGACCTCTCCAACCCGAATCGGCGCCAAAAAATCGAGACTATCCGTCGAAGCAGTTACTACCTGCTTGCGCGCATGGCGCATGGCGGATATCGCTGCAACCTTATCCATATATTCCATCAGCTTGCCGCCAAACATCGTCTCATGATGGTTCGTATCAAGCGGGAATATGAGCTGTGTCATGATGGTTCGCGATTCACTTGCCTTCCTAGTAGCCGGTTCCACAAACGATCCCATCCCTTCTGGCACTCGTATTGGCCTTGTAAAGCACAAAGAGGCCCCGACGGCAGAAGCTGCCGCGTGACCTCTATTATTACGAATAAGCAACGATTATATAGCTTATTATTTGATGAACGTATGGATCGGGTGACCAAGCGCCACTTCAGCAGCGTCAAGGACGATCTCGCCAAGCGTTGGATGCGCGTGAATCGTAAGCGCGATATCTTCAAGCGTAGCACCCATCTCGATGCCCAGAGCAAGCTCTGCGATCATGTTGGAAGCTTCAATACCGATAATTTGTGCGCCAAGAACAAGGCCGGAGTCAGCATCGGATACGAGCTTCACGAAACCTTCGTTAGCGTTAAGCGACATAGCGCGGCCATTGATAGCGAACGGGAATTTGCCCACTTTAACGTTATGGCCTTTGTCCTTCGCTTCTTTCTCGCTAAGTCCAACGCTTGCGCATTCTGGATCGGAGAAGCAAACAGCAGGTACGCATTTGTAATCGATGACGCTAGGCAGACCCGAGATCGCTTCAGCTGCGACGCGGCCTTCGTACATCGCTTTGTGAGCAAGTGCAGGTCCAGCGATAATATCGCCGATTGCGTAGATGTGCGGAATGCTCGTACGGCATTGTGCATCAACCTCGACAAGACCGCGATCGGACATCTTCATGTTGATCAGATCAAGACCAAGCTCGCCATCCGTGTTTGGACGACGGCCAACGGTTACGAGCAAGTAATCAGCTGTTACTTTCTCTTCTTTGTCGCCTACCGTGTAAGTGACTGTAACGTCTTTGTCTGTTTGTTCTGCGCTCTTCGCTTGTGCGCCGGTAACGATGTCGACATTCGTGCTCTTCAGCTTCTTCGCAACGATCGAGGACATATCTTTGTCGAAGCCAGGAAGGATCGCGTCAGAGCCTTCGATAACCGTAACTTTCGTGCCGAACTTGGAGTACATTTGGCCAAGCTCGATACCGATGTAGCCGCCGCCGATAACGACAAGGCTCTTCGGAATTTCTGGCAAGGACAATGCGCCTGTCGACGATACGATACGGCCGCTGAACGGGAATGCTTTCAGCTCGATCGGACGTGAACCAGTAGCGATGATGCAGTTCTTGAAACGGTAGCGCGGCGCTTCTTGATCGTTGAAGACGCGAGCTTCGTTTTCGTTGATGAACATCACTTCGCCTTGGAAATATTGAACTTTGTTCGCTTTAAGAAGCGATGCAACGCCGCCCGTCAATTTTTTGACGATGCCGTTTTTGAATTCTTGCACTTTAGTGAAGTCAACCTTCGCCTCGCCTACTTCGATACCGAAAGCGGAAGCGTGGCTGATCGACTCATATTGATGCGACGCGGAAATGAGCGCCTTCGACGGAATACAGCCTACATTCAAGCATACGCCGCCTACATATTCTTTATCCACGATTAAGACGTTTTGGCCTAGCTGAGCGGCACGAATTGCCGCTACATAACCGCCAGGACCTGCGCCGATGACTAGAGTGTCAATATCTAGGGAAGCATCTCCAACTACCATGTCTTATACCTCCATAATGAACAGTTCAGGTTGGCCCAGAAGCTGTTTGATGTAGTTCATAAAGTTTTGTGCGGTTGCGCCGTCGATGAGACGGTGGTCGAAGCTAAGCGACAATGCCATAACTGGAGCCGCTACGATCTCGCCGTTACGTACTACCGGTTTCTCGGAGATACGGCCCGTGCCAAGAATCGCAACTTCAGGGAAGTTGATTACCGGCGTGAAGAACATGCCGCCAGCCGAACCGATGTTCGAAATCGAAATGGTGCTGCCTCTAAGCTCGTTCGCGCTAAGCTTGCCGTCACGGCCGCGAACAGCCAAGTCACGAATAGCGTCAGCTACCATGAAAATATTTTTGCGGTCCGCGTCTTCGATAACAGGAACGATCAAGCCGTTGTCTGTATCTGTTGCGATACCGATGTTGTAGTACTTGCGCAGAACGATTTCTTGATTAGCTTCGTCAAGCGTAGCGTTCATAATCGGGAACTGGCGGCATGCTGCCACAAGCGCCTTCACGATGAACGGCAAGTACGTAAGCTTCGAACCTTTTTTCTCTGCATATGGCTTGTATTTTGCACGAAGCGCAACAAGCTCGGTTACGTCTACTTCATCCATGATTGTAACGTGAGGCGCTGTGTATACCGATTTAACCATCGCGTTCGCAATTGCTTTGCGAATGCCTTTGAACGGTACGCGCTCTTCTGGACGGTAAGCTGTACCGGAAGCAACTGGAGCTGCTTTCGCTTCGCTCTTAGGTGCTGCTTGTTCAGCAGGTGCCGCTGCATCAGCAGTTACTGCTGCAGGAGCTGCCGCTGCGCCGCCGAATCCAGTAACGTCATCACGCGTGATACGTCCGTTTTTGCCAGAGCCGTTTACTTGTGTCAAGTCAACGCCTTGCTCACGAGCGAACTTGCGTACGCTAGGTGTTGCAAGTACAAGTCCGCCAGTCGCTTTAGGCGCTTCAGCGGATGGAGTAGCAACAGGAGCCGCTTGTACGGCTGGCGTAGGTGCAGCTGCAGGAGCTGCCGCTGGCGCCGCTTCTGCCTTAGGCGCTTCTGCTGCAGGAGCTGCTTGCTCAGGCAAGTCGCCTTCCGCGTCAATAATCGCAACAACCTCGCCAACATGGCATACTTGGCCGTCCTTCATACGAACTTCCACTACTTTGCCGTTAACCGGACAAGGCACTTCTACGATCGCCTTGTCGTTTTGGACTTCCATAATAATATCATCGTCAGTTACCGTGTCTCCGACCTTGATATGCACTTTAACGATTTCGCCCTCGTGCAATCCTTCGCCGAGCTCTGGGAAACGATATTCAAATTTAGCCACCGATCGCATCCTCCTCAATGTCAAACTCACTATGCAAGCAAGCTATATTTTACAAGTTCTAAAAGTTCAGCACTTTCTGAACGGCCGCTACGATGCGTCCCGTCGTTGGAAGCCAAGTGTCCTCGATTTGTGCGAACGGATAAACGGTATCCGGTCCTGCAACGCGAAGCACTGGCGCTTCCAGGTGCAAAATCGCTTTTTCATTGATTTGCGCAATAATCTCAGCAGCAGCGCCAGAAGTTTTCTGTGCTTCTTGTACAACGATTGCACGGTTCGTCTTCTGAATCGATGCAACGATTGTATCGATATCAAGCGGAAGCAGCGTGCGAAGATCGATAACCTCTGCCTTCACGCCTGTTTTCTCAAGCTCTTCGGCCGCTTTAACAGCTGTATGAACCATCATGCCGTAAGAAATGATCGTTACGTCGCTGCCTTCGCGTACAACGTTCGCTTTGCCGATCTCGACCGTGTATTCGCCCTCTGGAACTTCCGCTTTGAACGCACGGTACAAATTAAGATGCTCCATGAAAAATACCGGATCATTGTCGCGAATAGCCGCGATCATAAGGCCCTTCGCATCATAAGGGTTCGAAGGGATAACAACTTTGATGCCCGGCGTTTGAATCGCTAGACCTTCAAGGGAGTCGGTATGCAGCTCAGCCGCTTTAACGCCGCCGCCGAATGGCGTACGGAATACGATTGGCGAGTTGTAACGGCCGCCCGAACGGTAACGCATGCGAGCCGCTTGAATGAACATTTGATCGAGCGCTTCATAGATGAAGCCTACGAATTGAATTTCGGCGATTGGACGGAATCCTTGGATACCCATACCGACTGCCATACCTGCGATTGCGGATTCCGCGAGCGGCGTATCGAACACGCGATCTTCTCCGAATTCTTCCTGCAGTCCTTCCGTTACGCGGAATACACCGCCGACCTTACCAGCGTCCTCGCCAAAGATGAGAACGTTCGAATCACGTTTTAATTCTGTGCGCATCGCGTCGCGAATCGCTTCCAACATATTCATTTGAGCCATGGTCGTCTGATCCTCCTCTTCTATTGAAAATCGGCTTTTTGCTCTTCAAGATGCTGCGGCGTCGTTTCGAACATCGAATCGATGAGGCCTGGAACGGTCATTTTTTCAACTGCTTCCGCTTTCTTGATATGCTCGTTAACCGTTGCTTTCGCTTCTTCTTTTACGCGAGTTGTATCTTCTTCCGTCCAAAGGCCTTTTTTCTCCAAATATTTACCGAAGCGCACAAGCGGATCTTTTAGTGCCCACTCAGCTTCCTCATCCTTCGTACGGTACTTCGTCGCGTCATCCGCCAAGGAGTGCGGACGGAAACGGTACGTCAACATTTCGATTAAAGTAGCGCCTTCGCCATTGCGTCCGCGTTCAGCAGCTTCTCTAACCGCTTTGATTACGGCAAGAACGTCCATGCCGTCTACTTGCACGCCTTTGATACCGGCTGCAACCGCTTTGTGTGCAACCGACAATGCTGCCGTCTGCTTAGCGAAAGGTGTCGTAATCGCGTAACCGTTGTTTTGAACGACATAGATCGCAGGAAGCTTGTAAATACCGGCAAAGTTAAGACCTTCGTAGAAGTCGCCTTCCGACGAACCGCCGTCGCCTGTATACGTAATCGCTACGCGTTTCTCGTTCTTTTTCTTAAACGCCATTGCAACGCCAGTCGCGTGCAAAATTTGTGCGCCGATAATGATTTGCGGCATAAGAACATGCACGTCTTGCGGAATTTGTCCGCCGTGCTGATGTCCGCGGGAATATAAGAATGCTTGGTACAATGGCAAACCATGCCATACCAATTGCGGCATATCGCGGTAGCCTGGGCAAATGAAATCGTCTTTATTAAGTGCATACTCACTGCCGATCATCGAAGCTTCTTGTCCGGATACCGGAGCGTAGAAACCAAGTCTGCCTTGACGGCCTAGGTTGACGGCGCGCTCATCCCAAGTACGGGTAAATACCATGCGGTACATAATTTCTTTAAGCTGCTCATCCGTCAGGTCAGGAAGCAAGCTTTCGTCGATAACTTCTCCTTCGAGTGACAGCACGGATAGCGGCGTTACCGGTTCCGTTTGAACTTCGTATGGCAATTTGCTCATTTTGAACGCTCACCTCAATTGAAATATTTGAAAATCGTTTACCTCTGTTATAGAATTATTATAAACCTGTTTAACGAAAATGGTCAAAGCAAAAAACAAAAAAACCGTTGTTTTTTCGCTAATTATCATCATTCTGTTAAGAAATTGTATATGCTACAGATAATAATTTGGACTGTAACAGAATAATACAACAGAACGGGAATAGACGATTCACCTATGTTTACCTTACTATTGTTTACCCACATCGGCTGCATTCCATTCAAACGGTGAAACTGCCAGGCGATTAAATAAGGAGGAATTTATTACGATGACTGATGAACGTTATTTGAAGAGAACGATAGTGAAAGAAACGGTGGCAAGCCGCTACTTGCCCGAGCAAGCGCGCAATTTGCGCGTTTTTCTCCCGCCAGGCTATAACGAGCTGCTCAGCTACCCCGTCGTCTATTGCCAGGACGGCGAAGACTTCTTCAATTTCGGACGCATTGCGACAACTTCGACGCAGCTCATTCTCGATGAAGGTCTTGAACCGTTCATTATTGTAGGTGTTGATGTAGATAAGAAACAGCGCACGGAGGAATATTCGCCGGATGGCGAACGGTTCGCCGCGTACACGACATTTTTCGCAGAGGAGCTTGTCCCTTTCATCGAAGAGCGGTTCGCAGCGAGAAGAGATCGGGAAGCACGCATTCTAGCAGGCGATTCGCTTGGAGGTACGGTGTCTCTTCACTTGGCACTAAACTATCCTCATCTGTTCAATAAAGTCATTTCATTGTCCGGCGCCTATTACCCCTATTCCCAAAGCCTAATTGCGAACGAGACCGATCTTCGCGGATTATCCATATACATGATTGTCGGCCTGCAGGAAACCGCTTATGAAACGACGGATCGCGGCGTTTACGATTTCGTTGCGCTGAACCGTAATGCAAAGGCATTGTTGGAATCCAAGCAGGCATCTATCTCCTATGAGGAGAAGGACGGCAAGCATCAATGGGGATTCTGGCAGAAGGAAGTCGGTCAGGCGCTTAGTTATTTTATCGAAGTGGAATAGCGGATTGTTACGCGAAAAATGCTCGCTGTCAGTTACGACAACGAGCATTTTCTGTATCTATGAGACAGTCGATTCATTGTTGATCGTTCAATTCCCAAGTCCGAAGCACCTGAACTCTCTCCTATTGAAATAACATTTTGCCTGTATTTCATACAGTCTAATTGGTCCCATTGGTCTGTTAACCCTGATATTTTCTCGCTCCTAGATTTTTGACTGCACAAAATCCATTCATAAGGCTAGGACATCTCTAAGAGAGTGTACGATTGGGTAAGATTCGGATGACGAATGAGTGGACAGTCTATCCCTTACAATGAAAGATCAGTCTTTATTTTAGTAAGCAACTGTCGGCAGCCTGCCTCCACTAATTCATAGACATAATCGAAGTTTCCGCTGTAATATGGATCAGGCACATCGGCGAAGCCGCGTTCCGGCAACAGCTCCATGAATGTGAATAACTCCTTGCGTTCTTCCCGCTTCACTTCTGAACGTTCCAGCAACGCTCTAACGTCCCGAATATTATTATTGTCCATACAGACGATATAATCGAATTGACCGAAATCGTTATCATTCACGAGTCGGGCCTTCATGCCTTCATACGAGATACGATGGGCATCCAGCTGTTTTCTCGTTCCTTCATGCGGCGGATGGCCGATATGCCAATCCCCGGTGCCGGCTGAGTCTACTTCAATCACGCCGTCCAGTCCCGCTTCCTTTACTTGATGTCTCATAACCGCTTCGGCCATTGGAGACCTGCAAATATTGCCTAAGCATACGAACAATACGTTAACCTTCGTCATAAGTTCCCTCCTCGATGATTCTTGCCTTAAGCGAACGTCGCGGCAGTTTCCACTTGAAGTATACGGATAACATTCGGAATCCAATAATTATAACGAATAAGATCAGCAGTTCGAGTGTAGACTTGAACCAGCCAAGACCTATTGCAAGGCCCGCCAGCATAGCCCATACGGCATATATTTCATCCTTTAATACAAGCGGCTTGCGTCCTGCGAGCACGTCCCTAATGATTCCGCCGCCGATCCCTGTCATCATAGCAGCGACAAGCACTGCGCTAAGCGGATGCTTCATTTGAGTTGCATATAGCGCACCTTGAATAGCGAACGCTGACAATCCAATTGCGTCGAAAAACGCTTCGCTTTTCCGCCAATGCTGAATCCACTTAACGGGCAATAGGAAAGCAATCGTCATCGCTATGATCGCTATCTTAAGCAATGAGCCTTGATTCCATATCGCCGTAACCGGCATGCCGATCAACAGATTGCGGACAACGCCCCCTCCGAAAGCGGTCACCAATCCAAGAACGAATACGCCTAAGATGTCGTATTCCTCCTCCATCGCAACAATCGCGCCGCTGACTGCGAACGCAATCGTACCGATGATGCTGAATATGCCGAAAATATCCATATCCACTGCTATACGCCCCTCTTCCCGTCCATTGCACCGAGCCAGCTCGGTAGTTTCCTTCCCCATTTTAGCCCCGACCATTCCGTTACGCAACGACAAATTTCGCCTTTTGTCTAACTTTATGGTACAACCTATGCAATTTTGAGTAGTTTTTGCCCAGCACATAGCGATATACTGGTAAACGGGCTTATAATGTACGTATTCAGGCTTACGGAAAGGAAGAGCGAGATGAGTCATCGAATCATCATTTTTACGGGCGGCTTGCTGGGAGATTGGGCGCTTGAACATATAACTGAAGGCGATTTATTGATCGGGGCAGATAGCGGAGCCAGGTTTCTCGTTCAACACGGACTTCGACCGGATATTGCAATTGGCGATTTCGATTCCGTCAGCGATTCGGACTTAGCAGCCATTCGTGAACAAAGCACGAAGACGATTGCTTGCGACCCGATCGACAAAGATTTCACCGACACCGAAATGGCCTTTCGACTGGCGCTTGACTTAAAGCCGCAAGAGATTGTCTTGCTTGGCGCGCTTGGCACCAGATTCGACCATTCGCTGGCGAATGTACACTTGCTGGCGCTGGCTGATGAGCTCGGCATTCATGCCTCGATTATTGATCAGCATAATATCATTTACCTTGCGTCCACGGTGACAACGGTTCATAAAAGGAACTTCGCCAATGTGTCATTGTTGCCGCTGTCGATGGAGGTAACCGGCATTACGCTTCGCGGTTTCCAATACCCGCTTGCGGAAGCGACACTTTCAATCGGCATGTCACTCGGGATTAGTAACGTGCTACTGGATGAAACCGGCATCCTTTCGTTCAGAGAGGGCAAGTTGCTCATCATACAGAGCCGTGATTAAGTACTTGGGAGATAATTACAATCCATTATCAGCTACATCTTTTCCTCAATAAAAATATCAAATAAATGAGCTGACGATCAAACCGATTTGTCTCCTCGTTCGTTATTACCTATGGAAACGACAGTATTGCGCACTTAAAAACCATAGGAGGTATATTAATGAACGCAAAAAAAATGACACTCGCTTTATTTGTTCTGATCCTATGTATGAGCTCAATTCTCGCTTTGGGCGCATCAGCCGAAGAACAAACTGCAGGAACCGTACAGACCGATGCCGATACCGCCGCTGAGCTTGGTTTGCTACTAGGTGACGGGAATGGCGTGAATGAAACGTATTTAGCCAAAAAATCAACCAGACTGCAAGCCGCCATCATATCTCTTCGCCTTCAAGGTCTATTGGATGAGGCCATGGCCTATACCGGTATCGGCAACTTCTCTGACGCAAGCCAGGTCAGTAACAAAAATCAGGCTGTACTCGCATACCTGAAGAACCATCCGGAACTCGGTTGGTCAGGTATCGGCAACGGGAAATTCGATCCGGCCGCCAGCATCAGCTCCCAACAGCTGTACAAAGTTTTGCTCGAGATCGCGGGCTTCAAGGCGCAGATGAACTTCCCTTATGCAGAGACGGAGCAATTCGCTTCAATGAAGGGCTTGCAGCAAATCGCGGGCACGGCCTCCCTCACGAATGCCCATATCGCAACCGCGCTTGTCGAGGCGCTTAACGTAACTGCGACCGGCGGAACATCGTTGTTCGCAGAATTGAAGGCCAAAGGCGTTATCGCGGCAACCGCTGCGCTGCCCGACAATCAAATTCTGCTTGAACGCAGCGATAAGCTGGGAACGTTCTTCACCGACCAGAATGGGCGTACACTTTATTTCTTTACAAAGGATGCCGAGGACCCGAACTCCTGCTTGGATCAATGCCTTGTAAACTGGCCGATATTTTACGCTGATGATCTGCAAATTCCGGGTCAATTGAATCCGGATGACTTCTCGGTACTTACCCGTTCCGATGGAGCCAAGCAAACGACTTATAAAGGATGGCCTCTCTACTACTTTGTTAAGGATTTGGCTGCAGGTGACGTGAACGGCGAAGCTGTCGGCGGTGTATGGTTCGTGGCAAAATCCGACTATGCCGTCATGCTCGGCACCTCCTCGAAGCTTGGCAATTACTTAACGGACGATGAAGGACACACGCTGTATTACTTTGATAAAGATACGAAACAAACGAGCGCATGCGAAGGCGGTTGCCTCGCGAACTGGCCTGCCTATGAGGCAACGGGAGCAAGTACGATATCAACCTTTCCCGCTTCCGATATCGGCTCCATTACCCGCCCGGACGGATCGAAGCAAACGACGTATAAAGGCTATCCGCTGTATTATTTCGTCAAGGACATCAAGCACGGCGATATGCTGGGACAAGATGTTAACAAAGTGTGGTTTGTCGTTGACCCTGCCAAGTTTACAGGCACGACGGCACCGCAAGTAAAAACATACCGCATCGATATTAAAGAGTTTTCGTTCGGAACGGAGCCTCTGACGGTTGAAGTCGGATCCCAAATCATCTTCACAAATTTCGATGACATGAAGCATAACGCTGTTGCGCTTGACGGCATCTTCAAAACCCCGTTGCTTGCCAAAGGGGAATCCTTTACGATTAAGCTGGATAAAGCCGGAACGTACAATTATGTTTGTGAGCCGCATATGAAATTTATGACAGGCCAGATCATCGTAAAATGAGCGGAGTGAATAACAACATGCCAAAACATACCCGGGTATTAGCGCTCATCCTTCTCGGCTTGTTCAGTCTCATTCTCTTGTCTGCTTGCGGTTCGAATGAGCATGAAGAGCAGCAAGCGAATATGGCGACCACATCCCCTGTTATTTCTACGGAGCCGACGCCGGAAACGACGGACGAAGCAGAGCCGGAGCAGAACAGCAATACGGATGCCCCGAAGGAAACCGAGGCCCCTGCAGAAACGCAAGAAGCAACGATCGCGCCCGCTACGGAAATAGCGCCTTCGCCGAAAACCAAACCGTCCGACGATGCCCATGAAAGCGGACACTCGTCCGGCAAGGAAGACAACGCGGACAATAACGGGACAACACCCAAGCAAACCGCAACCCCGAAGCCAAAGCCAACAGCGACACAGCCGGCGAAGGAAACGCCAACCGATAAGCCAGCAGGACAGGTGCATATCGTAGAAATCGTGAATTTCGCCTTCTCGCCCGTAGAGCTAACCGTCAAAGTGGGAGACAGCGTGAAGTTCATCAATAAGGATGAAGTCGGCCACACAGCTACGGCCGATGACAAAACCTTCGATACCGGAAAACTCGACCTGGATCAAGCCAAGGAAATTACCTTCGCCAAAGAGGGTGAGTTTTCGTATTATTGCCTGCCGCATCCGGCGATGAAGGGGACGATCATCGTCGAAGCCGAATAATTAAGCGTAAACGGCTGACACCGTCCTCTGGCGGCAAAAGCAATCGTTTCGCAGAGAATTCTAAGGGAATATAGTGGTAAGACTTATAAATTCTTAGAATTTGAGCTGAGGGAAACCGTAAACGGTTTCCCTCTATTTTGGTAAGATGAAATTTATTTAAGCCTGTTCTGGAGGCCACCTGATATGCGGAATCAATCCGATTATGAGATTATGCTGCTCATCAAGAGAAAACAGCATAAAGCGCTCGCCATCTTATACGACCGATACGCTTCACTCATCTATTCCTTCACCATGAAGGCGCTAAAAGATGAGCAGGCCGCTAGAGATATCGTCCAATCGGTGTTCATACGATTGTGGACGACCGAATCAGACTATAATCCCGATAAGGGGCGGTTTTCCAGCTGGCTGCTCACCATAACCCGGAATCTGACGATTGACTATCAGCGGAAGGAAAGGCGAGATAATGCGGGGCTTGTCCCTCTCGAGCCTGAGCAGTTGGAGCAAATACCGGACGAGTTTGCGGTATCACCGGAAGAAAACCTCATGAGAGGCTCGCAGAAGGAGCAAATTCGCAACGCTTACCGGCATTTGTCCAAGCAGCAAATTATGCTTCTTGAGCATTTTTATTGGCAGGGCTTCAGCTTAAGCGAACTGGCAAAGATTTATAATCAGCCGCTCGGAACGGTCAAGAACCGACTGCATCAGGCTTTGAAAATATTACGAAGGCATCTTCTTGCGGAAAGGGAAGGATATGATGCGTGACAACGGGCAAAAACTAATCTGCGACATGTGCCTGGATTATATATCCGGCGCGTGCACGGATGAAGATAAACGAGCATTCGAACGCCATCTTCCCAACTGTGCCGACTGCCGGGCCGAAATCGATGAACTTCGTTTAGTATGGGAGGCGTTCCCCGATAGCATGGAAAGAATCGAACCGCCGAAAGATTTGAAGAAACAAGTGATGGATGCAGCATTAGCCGCGGACGGGGATCGAAAGCCGGCAAGCAGTCGTCCCTCTGCGAAGCGTTGGATTACCCGCGCCCTTGTCTCGGTCGCCGCTCTTGTCTTTATTGCAGGCTCAGTCTGGAATTACGGCTTGTACCGGGAACGGATGGCTGCCCCGCTTACTTTGGAGCAAGCATTGGACATTCCTGCAATGCAAATTGAGCAATTGGTTTCATTGAAACCGGAGGATTCGCAGGCAGAGCGTGCTTATGGCGTCGCCTGCATCGTCAATAACGGTCAGAGCAAGCAGTTCATCGTCTATGTATTCGGAGCGCAGGCTACGGCCGGCTCGCAAGCTTATCAGGTGTGGCTGTTACAGGACGGTCAAAGGAGAAGCGCAGGCACATTCCGCGTTGATGAGCAGGGCATTGGCGTATTGGCACTGCCGATCGCGTCAGACAGCCTGACCTTCGATTCGATCGGCATCACCCTTGAACCGGACGACCGAGGCGACCAGCCCCGCGGCAACAAAAAGTTCGGCTCCATTTAAAGGATAAGCACCTAATCGAAGAAAGCAGCCCCTTCAGGTTTATGACCTTAGGGGCTGCTTCTCTTTAATCGGACCGCTCTATTCCTCTGCCTGGGTAATAATCTCAAGTCCTTCAACATGCTTGCGATTCATCTGATGTCTCGCTTTTCGATTCTCCTTCGTGTCGAACACGATATCCATATCGTATTGTTCACCTGGATACAGCTTCTCCTTCGCGATATAAAGCCGGAGTCTCTTATGATTGAAGGTATGTTTCTTCCCTTGTACCTGAACGATGACTTCTCCCTTCTCGTTCGCAGGACGGAAGACAACTCCAGCCCGCTTAAGGGGATAAATCCATACCGCGTCGCCTTGTTGGAACGGCTGCATGGAAGGTTTGCTAGACGCATCGGCATGTTTAGTCTCTTTCACTTTCTCTTTAGACGCCGCACTAGAAGCTGCACTCTGCCCTGCTGCGTCAGCTCTGTTGCTTGCTTCCATCTGCAGCTTCTCTCTTAGGCCTGGTATAAAGTCATCACCCTGCTTTTGTCTTGAAGTCTCTTTCGAAGAAAGCAGCACCTCGGCCCGTTTCATCACTTTCTCCGGCAATCCAAACCGTCTGGCAATGGCGAAGGCATGGCTGTCCCCGGACTCCCCGATTTCCAAGCGATACAGCGGCTGCAGCGTTTCGGCGTCAAACGCCATCTTCCCGTTTTGGCAACCCGGCGTAACGGAAGCAAAGGTTTTGATTTCGTTAAAATGCGTCGTCGCAGCCGCAAGCGCACCACTCGCAATAAGTTCCTCCAATACGGCAATCGACAGGGCAATGCCCTCAGTCGGATCTGTCCCTGCCGCCAATTCGTCGAGCAGTAATATTGACCGCGGCGCTGCACATTTGAGCATTTCACTAAGCACCGTAATATGAGAAGAGAACGTGCTCAGCGACTGCTCTAGGCTCTGACCGTCTCCAACATCGGCCACGACGTGCCGGAAGATGCCGATCTCGCTTCCTTCCTCCGCAGGAACGAGCAGACCGGATTGAACCATTAGTACGAACAGACCGATTGTCTTCAAAGTTACGGTCTTGCCGCCGGTATTCGGTCCTGTAATAATGAGCTGCTTCCAGCCGTAGCCAAGCTCTGCGGTTAACGGTACGGAATGTGCCCCGAGCAAAGGGTGCCGAGCGCCGACAAGTCGTATAACCGGCTTATCCGCCAGCTTGATTCGCTTGCCTGCGATCGATCTGGAATGCTTCGCTCTTGCAGTAATAAAGTCAAAGGAAGCCATTGCTTCGACGTTGCGCTTAAGCTCATAAGCATAGGCTTCCGCTTGCTCCGAAAGCGCGGACAACACGATTGTCCGTTCTCTATCCTCTTCAGCCTTCCATTGTCCCAGCTCCTGCTGCAGATCAGATACATCGTTAGGCTCAACGAACAACGTCTGGCCGCTCGAAGATTCATCCCATACCGTACCCGGTACCTGCTTCCTTAATTCTCGCTTTACAGGAATGACGTAACGATCCCGTCGTTTGCTCACAATCGGTTCTTGTAGCGCCGACTTATATTTGCTCAGCGTCTGCTCCAGTTTGCGTTGGATCTTATCTTCCGCCGCATAAATATGTCTGCGAATATAAGCGAGATCTGGACTGGCCTGATCGGTCAATTGACCGTAACGAATGCAGCGGGCGAGCTCCTCTCTAAGCTCCGGACAATCGAACATGGAATCGGCATAGGCAGCAATCGTCGGTGCGATATGTCGCTTGCTGTTCATATACTTCTTCATTTGAGCAACGGAAGTGAGCCATACGGCCAATTGATCGAGCTCCGCCTCGTTATAGATTCTTCCTTTGCCCAGTAATGCCATGAAAGGCTCTATCCCTTCCATTGCCGATAGCGGAATACTGGCGCCGCTCGCTAGAAGGTCGGTTGCCTCGGCTGTCTCTTGCAGCCATGCCTCCACTTGACGCTGATCCGAGCTAGGCTTCATTCGTTCTGCCAACACCTTGCCGGCTTCGGATACCGTATAACCGATAACCGATTCCTTGATTTTGTCGTACTCTAATCTTTTCAACGTTGCTTCATTCATTGCTTGTTAGCCTCCTTATAATAAAAAAAAGACAGGAACAGAACGCGGGCGCGTTCCATTCCTGTCTCCATTGACCGACATAGCCTTCATACAGAATACGAATCAGCTAACCATCGTAACGCAAACAACGCTACGAGTGCTTATTCGTAAAAATCCGTATAAAAAAAGCCGTGCTGCTAGAGCACGGCGATTGGCACCTGTCGAATGCATTCAGGCGGAAATCCTCATGTTCTTAACTCATGGCGGCGAATGACGAAATAGAGCCTTGCGCATACAGATTTACTGATATGCGTAACAAGACTTGTCGTACATCCGACCTTATCCAATTTAGGAGTTAAGAACACCGGTAATCATTAAAATTTCCCCTTTAGGCATGTAATACTTTTACTTTACAAAAAAACTAGCTTGTCTGTCAAGCGAATCCGATTGCTCACACTTCAACCACAAGACCTGTATACGCGAATGAAGCGTTATGAGGCAACGGATATGGATGCCGCAGATCAATATCATGAGACATATGCGTGAAATAGGTTGTCCCCGGCTTCCACTTCTGGATCAGTGCCAGCGCTTCCGTTACGTCGTATACGGAACGCGTATCATAGGCGTAAGGCTCTTCGTAGAAGCTCGTTCCGAAGATGAGCAAGTCCAGCCCCAATAACGGCTCTTGCTCCTGTTCGGACAAGCCAATCGAATCCGAGCAATAGGCCCATGCAGCTTCTGATTCCTTATGATCGAATCGAAATGCATACGAATAGCCATTTTTCCCATGATTGACGCGCCAGGAACGTGCAAGCCAATTGCCGATTGTGATCGGTTCATCGAATGGCCGAAATTCAATATGGGTCGCCAACCATGGAAAACGAGCTAATATCTCCGCTATCACTTCCGACGGTGAATAGGCGACTCCCCTCTTCCCAAGCCAACGGCAGGCATCCGCCCATTCGACAAGTCCGCCAATATGATCAAAGTGCGCATGCGTAATAAGGATGGCATCCACCTGACGTGCTCCAGCCTCTTCCATCTGCCTTGCCCAGTCCGGTCCGCAATCGATCCAAACATTACCTGCAATTTCATCCACGATTTGCAGAGAAGAGCGATATCGCTTATTCACCTGCGTCGACCTCGCTTCTTCGCAAACCGGACACCCGCAGTATACGCGCGGTACGCCCATTGCATCGCCCGTACCTCTGAAGATCAGCTTCGTCATAGCGGCAGAAGCTCAACTTTGTCCGCTTCGCGCAGCTTCGCCATCATATCGAGCCACTCCTGCGGTTTATTCGGAAGAGCAACATAGTAACCTTCAAGAAATTGTGCAATTAGTGCTGCATCAAGAGATTCCAATGTCTCATCCTGCGGCATGAAGCATAGATCCAGCTCAGACACCGCTTTTCCCTCATGATCCCAAGAAGGATGTACATATGGGAAGTTAATTCGCTTATATCCGATATGCGACAGCACCTCGCGTCTAACGATCGGATTCATTGGCGACACGCCTCCGAATTCATGGATGCCTGCTCGATAAGGATCATATACCTCGGCGAACATGCCGATCGGCGTTGTGCCGGATTGGTCTGCGAGTCGCTGCAAATCCACTTCACGCTTGCGATACAAGAAACGTCCAATACCCATCGATGGACGGCCGATTATTGTGAAATCAGTCATGGCAACCCGAAGCAACGGATAGTAACGGTATTCGGTCGAGCCTACAACGTCCTCTCCATGCAAGGCTGCATAGACATGAATGGACGGATCTTCGAGCGGCTCTCGCCAAAGCTCATATTCCAAAACCTCTTCAGGCGGAAAAATCGTTTGAAGCAGCTCGTGCAGCTTCTTAAAATAGGGATCCTCTATGGAAGTAATTCGATGATAAATAAGCATAGCGACAGCAACTCTCCTTAATCAGTGAAATGGATTGTGCCACTCCATAATGGCGGCGCAGTTATGAGACTGTTCGTCCTCCAAATAATGATGTGCGACGCCAACAGGCGTTCTTCCGCAGCGAAGCAGAAACGAAATGACCGGATCATTCCAATCGCCCTGAACAACACGTTCAACATATTGCTCAGGGGATGCTTCATGCGCTTTAGCCGCATAACCCGGCATCCTGCCTCCGCCAAGCAGTCTCGTTAGACCAAGCTGTACAACCGTCTCGTACATCGATTGCATCAGCCACTTGCCAATCCCCGACTTGCGGTATTCAGGGATGACGCCTATATCAACGACATATAGGGTATCGCCGTTCGGATTATGGTTGCGTATGTAGCCGTTATCGGTAATCGTTGCCCAATCGTGATGATCACCATAACTGGTCATATCGACGATCAGCCCGGTCATCGAAGCAATAATTCGACCATCAACTTCTGCGCATAAGGCCCCGTTCGGAAACCTTGCGATATGCTCGATGAGCTGATCGTTGCTCCACAATAACTCTTCGGGAAAGGGTGGCGGGAAGCATAGTCGCTGAACTTCGATTAGCGAATCGAAGTCAGCAACCTCATAATTACGAATCGTAGCTTGTTTCGGAATGCCATTCATGAAAATGTATAATTGCTTATTCAATGTATTGCCCCCATTTACCGATAACGATTACTTCCAGTCGGGATACAAATCGGTGCGGCGATCCCGCCAAGTCGTAACAGAGCCAGCCGTTCTAACATCCTCGAGAAGCGATAGGTCAAGATCGGCAACGATGAGCATATCCGCGTTGATAACTCCTTCGGATAGAATACCTGCTGGCGGGAATTGGATATCGTTAGGCGTAATGACCGCTGCCTGACCATAATTGGCACGCATAAAGTCGACTTTGCGCAGAGAACCGACAGTACCGGCCGCTACGATATAGATTTGATTCTCAACTGCTCTCGCGTGGCAGCAGTAGCGCACGCGATAGAAGCCGTGTCGATCGTCCGTACAGGACGGGCAGAAAATAACATCCGCGCCTTTGGCACGAGCCATCCGTACAATTTCGGGAAACTCGATATCATAACAAGTAAGCATCGCAATCGTGCCAAACTTTGTCTCGAATACTTCAAGTCCCTCTCCCGGAGACATACTCCATTCACTGACCTCCGTAGGCGTTAAATGGATTTTGTGCTGGACATCGATTTTGCCGTCCGGATGGAACAGATGCGCCGCATTGCGCAGCTTGCCGCCGCCTACTTCCACAACATGCGTTCCGCCAATGATATAGACATCGTATTCCGATGCAAGTGACCGAAACAATTCGACATACATATCAGTATAGGCTGGCAGTTGCTCGATAGATTGCGGCTTCCCGTCCGCGCCTGGAATGGATAACAGCTGCGTAGTCATAAATTCGGGAAATAAGATGAACTCCGCTCCGTATTCCGATGCATTGCGCACATAATGGGTTACTTGCTCCGAGAATTGCTCGAAGCTATTAATATCCTCAAGTTGATACTGAACAGCTGCTGTTCGAAATTTCAAGCGACTCCCGCCTCCCCCTCAAGTAATTTGCGAATCCCTTCGTATAAACTTACTAATGTAAATCTGCTGCAAACTATCTACGCTGTTTGAATTGAATCGTAATCGTCGTACCGAGATCAGGCAAGCTGAATACGTCTACCTTGCCTTCATGCAAGTCGACGATCCGCTTAGCGATGGACAACCCCAGTCCAACGCCGCCCGTCGTACGGCTCCTTGCTCCGTCTACACGGTAGAAACGCTCGAACAGATGCGGTATCTCATTTTCCGGAATGCCGATGCCTTTATCCTTCACTTCGATCTTCACAATATGCTTGACGAGGGTCACCGATACATCGATCGGATCCTTCGAATATTTGATCGCATTATCAAGTAAAATAACGAGCAATTGTCTAATCTTATCCTTATCTCCGACCATACGAACGACCTTAGACAGTGCCTTAACGCGAATCGGCCTTTGGAATGTCGTTTGCAGCATCGTCGCAAGTTCGTCTACCATTTGAACGACGTCGAAATTCTCCTGCTTCAGCCAATCCTCTTGCTCAGCCTCGGCAAGCATCAGCATCGACTTCGTTAACGTTTGGAGACGATTGGCCTCCTTATCGATCGCCTCTATCGCCTCGTTGCGAACATTCTCGTCATCACGGCCCCAGCGCTTGAGCATACCCGCGTAGCTGCTAATGACAGTAAGCGGCGTCTTCAGTTCATGAGAAGCATCGGCAACGAATTGTTTCTGTCTGGCAAACGTTCGATCCAGCCGTTCAATCATTTGATTAAATGCTCTTACAAGATGCAGAAGCTCGGCTGATTCCTCCCGATTGCTCAGCTCAATCTTCCTTAGCTTACCGCTTCGGTCGATTTCCCGCATCGTATTAACCATCTGCTGAATCGGAGCCGTCAATCTCGACGTGAACCAATACGTGCCGAAGATCGCGAACAGAATCGCACCGCCGCTCGTTACGCTAAGCGCAGCAACGAGTACTTGCAAATAGTTGTCCAGTTCATCCAATATTCGATTAACC
This sequence comes from Paenibacillus sp. 2TAB19, assembly GCF_052115185.1. Taxonomy (NCBI): domain Bacteria; kingdom Bacillati; phylum Bacillota; class Bacilli; order Caryophanales; family Paenibacillaceae; genus Paenibacillus; species Paenibacillus sp. 2TAB19. The sequence continues at coordinate 71,209 of NZ_JBFRGE010000016.1, forward strand.
TCAAGCATCGCAATAACCCGATTGCCATCATAGAGCGGTACGCGCATAAAGAGGATGCGCTCGCCGCCCTTAGAGATCATGCCGGTATGCGTGTACATTTCGAAGCTTGCCGGAAGCTCAAGAAGAACCTGATCGGAACCGGTAATATTAACGACGCGGTTGTTCGGCAAAATAATGCGGATCATTTCGTTCACATTATAATACTCATTAAGCAGGTCAGCCGAATTAAGTCCTCTGCCGCTCTGTATTCGGGGGTTTTCCAGCATGAGATTGACCTTGTTGGCGATCACTTCTTCTTCGCTCTCGGTCGTAATCTTAATGACATAGAAATAGACAAATATATTAAACAGAATAAGAATAAAGATTAACCAAAAAATAGTAAACAGCGTAAATCGTTTGCGCAGCGTCATGCATCGGGCTCCTTAATCATATAACCGACGCCCCGTACCGTATGAATCAGCTTGTGACGATACCCCTTGTCCAGCTTTTGCCGCAAGTAACGGATATAGACGTCAACGAGATTCGTTTCGCCGATAAAGTCGTAGCCCCATACTTCGGATAAAATATCTTCGCGTGATTTCTCTTCGTTTTTGTTCTCCACCAAATAAACGAGCAGCTCGAACTCGCGAGGTGTAAGCTCGATTACAATATCTTTACGGAACACTTTGCGAGTCCGCAGCTCAATCGTAAGATCGCCGACTTTAATCATATCGGAGCCTTCCGCTTCCTTCGGATACTGCTGGAATATACGCAAAATATTGCGCACGCGAGCCAGCAGCTCCTCCATTGCAAAAGGTTTCGTTATATAATCGTTAGCACCGTGCTCGAAGCCGCTTACTTTGTCCGGCACAGTATCACGAGCGGTAAGCAATATAATCGGTACCGGATTGCCGGCTTGTCTTACGAGCCTCAGCACTTCGATGCCGCTCATTTCGGGCAGCATGACATCAAGCAGAACAAGCTCCCATTCGCCCGATGACGCCATTTCATAGCCAGTTCGTCCATCGGCAGCCGTTCCAACCGTATAACCCTCATGTTCCAGTTCTAGCTGCAAAATACGGGCAATTCCCGCTTCGTCTTCAACGACAAGAATACGCTCTTTCATAATGTAGTTCACCTGCTTCCAGTGTTCGTTAATGAGCCTTGAAATTATCATAATGAAGCCGTTTCACAAAAGCAAGCGGCCTTAGCGCTCCATAGACCAAGCTTCGACATCCCAAGTTTTCGTTACCCAATCCTCGTAAAATTCAGGTTCATGGGATACGAGTACAACCGTTCCCTTATAAGCCTTAAGGGCACGCTTAAGCTCAGCCTTAGCTACGATGTCCAAATGGTTCGTCGGTTCATCGAACAAAATCCAGTTGCTCTCATGCATCAACAGCTTGCATAAACGAACCTTCGCCTGCTCGCCGCCGCTAAGTTGATTCAGCGCGCGCGTAATATGCTCGTTCTTAAGTCCGCATCTTGCAAGCGCAGCGCGTACTTCATGCTGATTCATGAACGAAAACTCATTCCACACATCATCGAGAGGCGTCATCGTAGGCGCCTTCGATTCCTGCTCGAAGTAGGCAGGGCTCAAGTAGTCGCCGCGATACAGCGTGCCTTCGAGCGGCTCGATCACGCCGAGAATCGTCTTCAGAAGCGTTGATTTACCGACGCCGTTACAACCGACGATCGCAATCTTGTCGCCGCGTTCAATGAGCATATCCATGCTCGGCAGAAGCGGCCGCGTATAGCCGATGACCATATTTGTCGCCTCGAAGACGACTTTGCCGCTTGTTCTTGCTTCCTTGAAGTTGAAAGTCGGCTTGCCGGCTTCCTCAGGTTTATCGATTCGTTCAATACGGTCAAGCTGCTTCTCGCGGCTCTTAGCCCGGCCCGAAGTGGACGCTCTTGCCTTATTGCGCTGAATAAAATCCTCTTGCTTCTTAATATATTCCTGCTGCTTCTCGTAAGCATCGATATGCTGCGCCTTGTTCAGATCAGCCATCTCGAGAAACTTATCGTAGTTGGCCGTATAACGCGTCAGCTTCGCAAATTCCAAATGATAAATGACATTGGTCACATTGTTCATGAAGCTTGTTTCATGAGAAATAAGAATAAAGGCGTAAGGATAGTTTCTCAAATAGTTCGTCAGCCAGCTAATATGCTCATCGTCCAAATAGTTCGTAGGCTCGTCGAGCAATAGTACCGTAGGCTTCTCAAGCAGCAGCTTCGCCAGCAGCACCTTCGTCCTTTGGCCGCCGCTTAGCGCAGCGACGTCACGATCAAGCCCGATCGCGCCAAGCCCAAGACCGTTCGCCATCTCCTCGACTTTAACGTCGATCAGATAGAAGTCGCCGAGCTCAAGCTCCTCTTGAATTTCGCCCATTCGATTAAGCAGCTGCTCAAGTGTGTCTTCGTCGGCATCCGCCATTTGCTCGGCAATTTGGTTCATCTCCTGCTCCAAGACGAGCATGGGAAGGAAGGCATCCTTCAAGACGTCACGAATCGTTTTGCCTGGGGTAAGCAGCGTATGCTGATCCAAGTAGCCATAGCGAACGCGAGGCGTCCACTCTACCTTGCCTTCGTCCTTCAGAAGCTTGCCGGTCAATATATTCATCATCGTTGACTTGCCCGTTCCGTTAGCGCCGACAAGTCCTACATGCTCGCCCGCCAGCAGTCTGAACGAAACGTTCTTGAACAACGTACGATCGCCGAAAGTATGGGATAATTGCTCTACCGTTAATAAGCTCATTTGTGTATTAACTCCATTCATGCTTGTTCGATCTTATCGGCAAACGCACTAGCCCTTGCTTCAAATAATCCGTACTAGTGTACCACAATTATCGCGATATTGCGTTATTTTCATTGGCAAGCAACTCTACAATAGGCTTCAGCGACCTTCTAAGCTGCTTGCCAATAGCCGAATGAGCGGTCATTCGCTTGCCGCTCCACATGAAATTCAGCAATGCGTCATTCGGCATTAAAGGAATCATCGCTGCCGGATATTTCGGAAACAGCCTAAGCCAGTCTTTGCGGCCATTAAACTTCGTATCCTTATTGCCAATCCATATGAGCTCATGCCCCTTATGCTCCAGCTCCTCATGGAGAAGTTCCAGTCGCCGCATGGATCCCGCTTGCCACTTCGCAACGAACGGATCTGCTATTACAATGACATATCGGGATTTCGCTAGCCAATAATTGCTATCCGCCTGCTCCCATTTGCTGGAGAAGTCGATCAGCGCAACCGACTCGTTGCTTTGCCTCAGCACATCTTCCAACGACTCTCCCGCATCTGCCTGTCCTTGTGCATCTGCGAACTCATGATTTACGGCATACCATTGTATCCCGCTACTTTCTTCCTTGCCATGCAAATATTGCTGCTGATTATGGCTGGTCAAGGTTTCGGCTATACGCCACTCAATGCCTTCATGCAAAGTTTGACGCCACTCTGGCACAAGTCGAACATACTCGATCGCGGTAACGCCCTTCCTTTGCTTTTCATGCAGCAGCTCCGCCAGCAGAGGTGTTAGGAAGGTCGCTCCGGCTCCGGCATGCAAAGAAATAACGCTTACAAGCATCCGCTGCCGCATTCCGCCAAGCGGCAGCGCGTGAGCATCCACAGCTAAGCGCACACCGCTAGGAACAGTAAACGATTTTAACTCATATTCAACCTCGGTCATCGATGAATATCGAATTGACGGATCACTCTGCAGCATTCGCTCAAGCATATTAACAAATGGAGCAGGGCATTTGCCTGACAGACCCTTGCGGATAGAAAGGTGATGCTGCGGCGCATATATCCGGCCGCCGCTAGCCATATAATAAAGCAGCATTCCGAGTCCGTAAATATCCGTGCGCACATCGCTTTGCTTCATCGCAAGCTGTTCCGGCGCGGCAAATTGGATTGTTCCGAGCTGTATCGTATCCTGCTGCTGACCCGCTTTGAACGTACGCGATATACCGAAGTCGATAACCTTTGCATTACCGCAGTAATCGATCATAATATTCGATGGCTTCAGATCACGGTGTATAATCGGTCGCGGTTGATTATGAAGGTAAGCAATTGCGGTGCATAGCTGAAGCCCAATTCGAATGACTTCTTCGAACGGGAAAACGGACAACGATTCTTCAAACATCTCCGATAACGTCTGTCCTTCAATAAAGTCCATGACGAATGCTTCTTCTCCTTCATCTTCAAGTCGGAAGCAATCGAAGATGACAGGCAGATGTTGATGACCCAGCTTCATCAGAGTTGCAGCTTCTTCTGTATACATCCCGTCACGAATTCCAGCTCCCTTGACCACTTTAAGCGCCCTTCTAACGCCGTTCAGCTTCCTATCCAACACGGAATAGACGACTCCCATGCCACCTTGACCAATCAACCGATCAATCTCATAACGATCGCCGATGACTTGACCTCGCTGCCACGTACGATACTGCGCTTCTGTTTGCTCCGACATCCATAATCCCCCTTTGATAAATAAAAAAGCATCCCGATCGATCCTGTTCACATACAGGAGGATCGGGATGCTTTCCCAATTTCAATTCAATATAATTACACCTAATTTAGCATAGAAGGTTACCGTTCATCAAGCGATGAGTATTCTCCAACTAATCGTTATTTAAGTCCGCTAGTGCTAATTCCTTCAACGATATACTTTTGGAAAGCGAAGAAGATCGCAAGTACAGGCAGCAAGCTTACGATTGACATGGCGAACATCGCGCCCCAGTTGGAGACGGTGTCGCTGTCGAGGAACATTTTCAGACCCATGGATACCGGATACAAGCTAGGACGATTCAAGTAAAGTACCGGACCAAGCAGATCCTCCCAGCGCCAGTAGAACGAGAAGATCGCAGCTGTAGCTAGCGCAGGCACGACTAGCGGCAGAATGATGCGGAAGAACAAACGGAACTTGCCGCAGCCGTCGATCGTTGCCGCCTCATCAAGCTCAGTCGGAATCGTCCGAATGAACTGAATAAGCAGGAAAATAAAGAACGGAATGCCGAAGTATTGCGGAACGACGATCGGTTTGATCGAGTTAAGCCAATCAATCTTAGCGAATAAAATGTATTGCGGCACAAGCACGACGTCATGCGGCAGCATCAGCGTAACCATCATAATGCCGAACCAGAACGACTTGCCGACAAAGTTCAACCGAGCAAAGCCGAAGGCAATGAATGCCGATGATAAAACGGCGCCAATCGTGGAAATGACGACAATCTTAAGCGAGTTCATGATAAAAGTTCCGAAGGATTGTCCGGCAATTCCGATCCAACCGATTTTGTAATTATCCCATATCCATGGCTGCGGAATAAGCGAATCTGCCGTTGCGAAGATCAGATTGCTTTCCTTGAAGGAGCTCATGAGCAGCCAAAGAACCGGATACACCATACCAATCGCTAACGCCGCTACAAACAGGTGATAGATCGGCCATTTCATTTTTTTGATTGTCATATTTTTAATGGCCACCTTTCGACTCGTAATGAACCCAGCGCTTAGACGTCCAGAACAGTAAACCAGTTAGGATTGCGATAATGATAAGCATAATCCATGCCATAGCGGACGCATAACCCATATCGAAGTAAACGAAAGCTTGGCGGAATAAGTACAGCGAGTAAAGCAGTGTACCGTCAAGCGGACCGCCTTCGCCCTTGGAAATAATGTAAGCTGGCACGAATGTCATGAACGCGCCGATCGTCTGCATAATCGTGTTGAACAGAATAATCGGGCTCAGCATTGGCAACGTGATTTTGAAGAAACGAATAACAGGTCCCGCACCGTCAACATTGGAAGCTTCGTACAGCTCCCCCGGGATATTTTTCAGGCCTGCCAAGAAAATAAGCATGGAAGAACCGAATTGCCATACCGACAACGTAATAAGCATCCAAAGTGCTGCTACAGGTTCTGCAAACCATCTGACGCTATCTAAACCGAGGAAATTCAGGAAATGGTTGATTACGCCTTCGTCGCCGAATAGATTGCGCCACATGATCGACACGGCTACGCTGCCGCCGATGATGGAAGGCAAATAATAAACCGTCCGATATAACCCGATTGCTTTCGAGGCTGTGTTCAGTATCATTGCAATGAATAAGGCGAATGCCAGCCGAAGCGGCACGCCGATGAATACATAAAGAAACGTAACTTTAAGCGATGCAAAAAACTTCGAATCATTGGTAAACATTTCTGTGTAATTTTCCATACCGATGAAGGATGGCGTCGATAACAGATCGTAATCCGTAACTGAGAAATATAACGAAGCAATAGCGGGCACTAAAGTGAATATCAAAAATCCGAATACGAACGGTCCGATAAAGGTATACCCGATAAGGTTATTTTTAAGTGACAGCGATTTCATAGTATCCAACTCCTATACGAAGACTTACGTACCTGACCGTGTAGAACCATGCTCCGAGAAGTAGAGAAGCGACGGCCGATCATGTCGACCAGCCATCGCTTCTACTCAGGCAATGTTACTTGTTTTTCTTAAGAATAGAGGTAGCTTCGTCTCTGAATTTCTTAGCTGCTTCTTCAGGCTTGATCTTGTTGTAGTTCATTTGCTCAGCAAGGCTAGTCAGCGATTTGAACACTTCAGCGGAACCGATCGGATCTGCTGGGTCCATTGGGGAGCTGTTCGACTCCGCCCATGCTACATAGTCGTAAACTTGGATTTGAGCTTCAGTGGATACTTCTTTTAACGCTTCTTTCACTTTCGACGATACGGGAACACCGCGATCGCCAAGGATCAATTTGTTCGCTTCGATGTCGTTAACGAAGAAGTTGATGAACTTCGCTGCTTCTTCCTTCACTTTCGAGTTCTCCGAGACGGAGAAGAACATCGACGGTTTCATGAACAAACCTTTTGCCATATCGGGGCCTACCATTGGCGCGAGCGCCAGTGGACGGTTAGCTACTTGCTGCAAGCCCACATATTGGTTGGACCATTGCCATACGCCGATTCCTTGGTTCAGAACGAGGTGGCTGTCTTCTGCGCCTTTGATCTGAGCAAGTACGTCTGGCGAAGGAACTGCGCCGTCGATTACGAGCTTGGACAACATACCGAAGAAGTCAACGAACAGTTGGTCGTCTTCGTAGCCAAGGCCTGTGCCTTCAGCGTTGAACAACGTTTTGCCAAGCGTACGGAGGTAGTAGCCGAAGAATACTTCAGGACGCATACCGTTGTCGAAGAACAATCCAGCATCCTTCGCTTTAGCAGCCATGCTTACGTAGTCGTCCCAAGTCCAGTTCTCAGGGATCGATTCGATGCCCGCTTTCTTAAGCAGCGCCGGGTCGTAGTTGAAGCCGAGTGCGTTAACGCCAAGGTTCATACCGTACAGCTTGTCCCCCAGCTTGCCGCCGTCAATCGCGTTTTGCGAGATGTCGGTAACATCGATTTGGTTGCCGATGTATGGAGTCAGATCAGCCAGTTGATTTCTTCCCGCGTATTGGGAATAGTTTTGCGTGTCGATTTGGATAATGTCTGGTAGCTCGTTCGCAGCCGCTTGAGGTGCTAGCTTCTTCCAGTAGTCATCGTAGTTCGCGTATTCCATTTCAATGGTTACGTGAGGATTTTTCGATTTGTACATTTCAATTACTTTCATTGTGTAATCGTGACGAGGCTGTCCGCCCCACCAAGCGATACGAATCGTAACCGGTTTAGCTTCTTCCGATCCATTCGCCTCTTCGCCGTTGCTTGCCGTGTTCGTAGCACCAGGCTTGTTCGTACTGTTGTTGCTCGTGTTGTTCCCGCCGCATGCGCTTACAAGTATAAGTGCGAAGGCCATGAGCAGTAGAAGCAGTTTTTTGCGAGCTTTCATTTTTGATACGCCCCTTCCAAACTCTTAATGTTGTCTACAACGTTATTATAGGTCGAATGTCGAAATGTCGGAATTTAAAAAACCGCTTTCTTTGTTAAAAAAACAGAGGTCGCCATCACGGCGACCTCTTATATTCCGATGGCGTAAAGCCGGTATGCTTCTTAAACACTTGGCTGAAATATTGCGGATTGTCGCCGAAGCCGAACTTCTCCGCGAGCTCGAACACTTTCACGTCTCCGGTCGTTTCGATTTCCTTAATCGCCAGCTCCATACGCAATCTAACGACGTAATTGGAGAACTTCTCCCCCGTCTCCTTCTTGAACAGCTTGCCGAGATAATCAGCATTCATATATAAAATCTCGCTCGATACCCAGTTCAGCGACAAATCCGGATTCGATATATGCTCTTCAATGACCTGTACCATTTTATGAATAATGGAGGAATGTTTCTTCGTATGCAGGCTATAATTGTTCATGCAAATGAGTTCAGCGTTCTCTGTCACGAAATGTTCAATCGTTCTAAGCGTGCTTAAGCTGTCGAAGCTTGCGATTTTTTGTAAAAATTCATTGATCTGGTCCGCCTGCCCTTGCCTTGTGATCGATACGTACAAAGGAATGACATACGATTTGGTTAATTGCATGTCCATACGATGCTCCGCCAACATGGCAAAGTAGTGAGTAAGCTCCTGCTTAGCTATCTCCCAATCCCCGGATTTAATGTGCATGCATAAATGCTCGTCATCATATATGAAGGTTGCCTGCGGCTTGCCTGCCGCATCAGCAATGTCATTACGCGTAATAATGCTGCCTTCCCCCAAGTAAAACTGGTAGTTCAAGCATTCCAGCGTCTCGCGATACATGCTGCGAGCTTCCGTAATACGTCCGGGAGTGCTGACTGCAATCGTAGCGTCAAGCTTGTAATAAGAAGCGAACGTTTGTTTAATCTGTTTCAGCCGATCGAACAGCTCCTCACTCTCGGAAGTGATTTTCGTTAGAAGCAGAACATGCTTGCCGATTGTTGTACTGAGCAGAACGGTTTCTTGGCTTAAGTAATCGCTTGCAATGTTCTTGATCGCAAACAGGTGCTCGAACTCGAATTTGCCTTCGATCTGGAAGAGCAACAGTTGAACGCTGTCGTTCTCGATCTCAATACGGAAAAGCTCGCCGTAATCATCCCAATCGCGCTGACCGTACGTCTTATTCGTGACGAGCTCCTTAAGGAACTGTTCCTTCGCATGCGGAAGAACCTTCTTAAGCTCTTTCTGAATGTTAGCCATGAAGTCTGCTTGCGAATGCTGTTCGTTAAGCTGTTCAATCACTTCCGTTAACGCTTGAATGATCGTATTTTCATTACAAGGCTTGAGCAGATAATGTTTGACGCCGAACTGCATAGCCGTACGAGCATAATCGAACTCACTGAAGCCTGACAGCAGTATAAATGCGATATGCGGATATAATTCATACACCTTCTCAACAAGCTGGAGTCCATCCATGCCAGGCATCTTAATATCCGAGATGATAATGTCTGGCTGATTGTCCTTAATGAAAGCAAGCGCTTCAAGACCGTTGCGCGCCGTCCCTGCCAACTCCATATGGTGAGCGTTCCAATCAATGGTGCGGGAGATGCCTTCAACGATAATGCGCTCGTCATCGACGAGCAGTACTTTATACATCGGATTCCCTCATTTCATACGGAAGCCTGAGCGTAACAGTCGTGCCTCCGTTTACTTTGCTCTCCACATGGATGCCGTAAGCGTCGCCGTATAAGAGCTTGATACGGTCCTCGATATTTTTCAGTCCAAGACCGGATCCCTTCGTTTTCACTTCGCCGCTGAACAGCTTGGACACTAACTGCTCTTCCATGCCGGGGCCGTTGTCCGTAACGGAAATATATAGGTTGTCATCTTCTTCATAAGCGCGAATACGGATGCTGCAGGTATCAATCATCTGCTCCAAACCGTAATTGACTGCATTCTCGACGATCGGCTGCAGCGACAGCTTCGGCAAGGTGCAATGCAACAATCGCTCCGGTATGTCGATGTCAAAATCCAACCGCTCCTCGAAGCGGAATTTCTGAATCGTGACGTAATGGCTTACAATCTCCAGTTCCTTGCTGATTGGAATGAGCGGTTCCTTCAGATTGATTGAGGTCCGTAGCAGCGAGCCGAGCGCTTCGACCATTTGAGAAATATGCGTCTGGTTGCTCAGCTTAGCCGACCAATTGATCGATTCCAGCGTATTGTACAGAAAATGCGGATTAATTTGCGCTTGCAACGCCTTGAACTCGGTGTCTCGAATCGTTAACTGCTTCACATAATTTTCATGAATCAGCTCATTAATCCGCTCGACCATAATCCGGAAGTTGCGGTGCATCTGACCGGCTTCGTCCATCGCGAGAGCTTGCTCATTGGGCTCATCCGCATATTCGAAGTTGCCGAGCTGCACCTTCTTCATCTTCGCGTTCAAGCGCTCGATCGGCTTCGTAATCCCATTGGCAAAACGGATCGAAAACAAAATAATACATAAGAACAGAACGGCAAAAATAACGATAATCGTCTGCTTGACCTTCACAATGCGCTCGAATATATCATCAAACGGTATTAGCGTGTAGTAGGTCCAATCGGTGTACGTACTCGCGATATAAGTGATGAAATATTGTTTGCCGTTCATCTTCATCGTCTCATAGCCGCTGTTTTGACCCATACCCGGCAGTCGAGTAATCGGTAAGTCGGTCGCTCCCTGATCCGGATAAATCAGATTATTGTCCTGCATAATAATAAGCTGCGCATCTGAGCTGTTCATCCGCATTCCTTTGGCAAAATCATTAAACAACGCCCTCATATCAATGCGAATGGCTAGCGTGCCGAGATTGTCGAGCTTAAGCTGCTCGAAGGATCGTATCTCTCGGGCTGCAACCAAAGCATGATCGTCGGAATCCGGAGCGATCCATGTATTGCCGCCCTGGTTCGGATTGGTCTCGGCTTTAATCAGGTCAAGCCGATTCTTGAACATGGTGATCGAGCTTGTCCCAACGGCATATTCATTGTCGAAAACATCGTATAGCTGAGATGAGAGCACATATTTATCGAGTGCGCCGATGTTGACCATCCGCTCGATGATTTTCGTGCGGACGACGTAATTATCGTAATCGGAACCGCCGGATTTGATCGATCTCAGATAATTTTGAAGCGTAGGATCCGTCATGATCATGAAGCTCAGCTTCTCCATCTTCTTGAGCTCGTTCTCGATGCTTAGCGAAGAAAGACTTAGCGCCTTGGAAGACTGCTGATAAACTTCTTCGTCGTAAAATTCAAAAGCGTATTGCTGAACAACGACTCCGATAACTGCAACGACACCCATGATGACCGAAATAAGCACGAACAGCTTATGCTTGATTCGCAAATTCGTATAAAGCGCTTTCAAATTAGGCATCGTTTCAAGCCTCCATCCATTACGAGTATAAGGCCCTTGCGGGAAGGGCCTTACGCTTGTCCACACTTCATAACTGCACTACTTTTTCTGCAAATACAATGTAATCTCTTCGCGGTTATGGAACAATTGCTTCGCCTTCTTAAGCTCGAACACCGATTCCAACTTAACGATGACTTCGCGGATTGTCTGCATAGGCTTGCGATGCATAAGCTTGATCGTAATGATCGCCGTTGCTTCTTCCGCAAGCGCTGCTTCTAGATCAAGCACGAGCCGCGACATGAGCATCGGACTCCAGCTCATATCGCATACGAATAGATCGAATGATCCCGGCTTCAGCTTAATTTCCGAAGCGTTCCGCTTCAAATAGGTGAGTGCCGGATGATCAACAATCGATGGATGCAGCTCAGCCGGATCGACAGCCGTAACGCGAAGACCTCTCTCCAGCAGCAGCGACGTCCAACCGCCAGGCGCTGCGCCAACGTCTAGCGCTCTGCGGAATTGCTCATAATGCAAGCCGAATGCCCGCTCTGCTTCCAGCAGCTTGAACTTCGCGCGAGACACTTGTCCTTCCTCCCGCTGGAACCGAACCGCGCCGCCAGGCCAGTCAGAGAGCATGTCCTGCGGTGAACCGAAACCGATATACAGCGTTGATGCTGCCGCATAGATTGCAATGATCGTTTCAGGTTGCTGAACGACCGGCTCCGCTCCAACTTCCGCTAAGACTGCATCGATTACCGCTTTTGTCTCGGATGCCGAATGGATGAAAGCCGTTCCGTGCGCTCTCCGAATATGAACGGCGGTGCGCTTACCAGCGAACTGCTGCGAGGCGCTGCGCACCACTGTCGAGAGCTGCTCCATATCTTCGGCATCGCCTGTTATTTCTACCGTTCTGTCCACAGCCTGTATATGTCGCAAAAAGATCGGTTCGCGCTGATGGACAGCTTGCAACGTTTCTTCCCGTTCAAGCGGGCTATTCATGAGGAACACTTCCCCAGCCGCTAGCTGTGAGAAGGTTACGCCATCAATAATGCGGCGCAGCTCCTCTATTGCGTATGGCGAATAACTCTGATTCGCCGTTCCGATCCATTCAGTCAATGTTTGTGCCTCTATTCTTAGGTTTAGGATAAACGACCAAATGTCTGCGTATTAACAGGAGGAAATCCAGTTAATGTCGCAGACTTCGATGTGAGTCGAACTACAAATGATCTCCATTAGCCGTGCCTAACTCGTTGCCATTTGCTGTAGAAGGGAATCTGGCATGGGACCATTATGGAGCTTAGTCGTTTCAGGTGCGTTTTGATACAGCTCATGATACATTTGCAAGCGACCTGACACGCTCGACGTATGCAAATAAATGTGCTCGGGATAACGTCCGGTTGCTACGATATGTCTCACAACCTCATAGCCCGTAGGCTGCGCCCAGCCTAAGTCATAATCGAGCGACAAGATGCCGATCGGTTCCTGATCAAGCAGAAGCTTGCATTCTTCGGCATCCTTGGCAAGCACGAACCCCTTCGGACATCCGCGATAATCGTCCAAATAGACATGAATCATGAATGAATCCCCCATTCAAACATTTGATTCAGAAGCAGCTTCCTACTTATCCTTCTGGCAGGTGCCGCAATAATAGGCTTTGCGACCTGACTGTTCCAGCTTGAGAATTGCGGCGCCGCAAGTCGGACACGGCTCGCCCTCCCGATTGTACACCTTAAACTTACTTATATAGCCGCCCGTTAACTGGTCGTCCGCTGCAAACGGATAGTCGCCCGCGCCTCCGTATGAAATCGCTTCCTGTAGCACATTATGCATCGCTTCGTAGAGTCGTTCCCAAGTTTCCTTCTCCAGTAACGGAATTTTGGCATCGGGCAGTAAACCCGCTCGGAATAAGATTTCATCCGCATATGCGGATCCAATCGCATTCAATATGCTCGTATCGAGCAAAGCTTGCCGAATCGAACTTCTTTTCTTGGCGAACCTATCGATAAAACGATTCAGCGTCAGCTTCTTATCCAGCGGATCCGCGCCAAGCTCGCTGAACATCTCTTCTACTTCTCGAACAGACAACAACTTAATGGACTCGGAGCGCAAGCCAACCGCATACACAAAGCGTTCGCCGAACTTGATTTGAACCTGTGCCGTCTTATCCGGCGCATCCTCTGCCGATCCGATATACAAGTATGCCGCCTGAGTCAAATGAAGAATCAGTCGTTTGCCGTTATCCAAGTGAAACAGCAAGTGCTTTCCTCTGCGTTCAATAAACCAAACGACAGCTCCGACGATATCCTTGCGCCATTCGTCAACGTTTACTTGAAAGGTTTTGCTGTTAGTTACCTCGATACCGGTAATTGGTGCGCCTGCGAATCGATTCGTCAGCGCTCCTCGAACATGGTCTAATTCCGGCAGTTCCAACATGAAAGCTATCTTCCTTCCTGTGCCTTCGTTTGTTTCTCTTATATCCCTCTATGTGTAGAAATATACGAGCGAAGCTCATCTAATTGTTCGCAAATGACGTCCGGCTTGCAGCCGGCTTTCTCTGCATAATAGTCGTAATTATCACGATTGGTTAAGCCTGTCAGGACGAGGATCGTACCGCAGTCCGAAGCATGGCCGGCTGCAATATCGGTAGCGATATTATCGCCGATTACCCATGTTTCCTCTGCCGATTGCCCTAATCGGTTCAACGAATAGTTCATTAAAATAGGCGATGGCTTTCCTATTATGACAGGTTGCTTGCCCCCAGCGGCGGCGAGCATGGCGCCAATCGAGCCTGCTCCCGGCTGCAACCCGTTCTCAGTAGGCAGCAGCAAATCGGGATTCGTCATAATAGATGTCGCGCCTTCCAAAATATAACGTACAGCCATTGCCAATCGAGTATAATTGAATGCCCGATCAATCCCTTGCAGCACATAATCCGGTTTGTCCTCGGTTATCGTGAGTCCAGCCTCGCTGACAGCCTCGCGAAGCCCTTTCTCTCCAATGACAAATACGGAGGCGCCGGGCGACTGCTCAGCAATATACGATGCAGCAGCTTGAGCGGAGGTGCATACATCATCCGCTTCTGCCAATATACCCATCGATCGCAGCCTATCGGCTACTTCCTCTGGCGTCGCGGACGAATTGTTCGTCACATACTTGTAAGCAAGGCCGCTGTCTCTCAATTCGGATATGAGCTTGTCAGCATGTTCAATCCGCTTCGAACCGTGATAGATTGTACCGTCCAGATCAATTAGTAGACCGCTCATCGTTCGCTGTTTGGTTGTCATTGCGGTATACCTCCTTAAGTCCTAAGAAAAAAATTGCATGTTATGCAACGGCTATTTGAGATAACCATAGCGTTCAGCCTTACCCGTCAGCCTTGATATCCGTTTGCGAAGCGCTTCCAGCTCCGCAGACTTCTTCTTATCCCTTCGCTGCAGCGGCTGGCTTCCCATATGCTCGAGCGCTTCCCGCGCATATTGCAACGCTGTTTGAAAGTCTTTCTGCTTATGCTCATAATACATGGCCAGTTCCGTGCAAGCTTCAATTGAGTAAATGCCGTATGCAAGCGATGAATGAATAATGACCTTCTGCCACAATAACACAGCGCGCCCCCAATTTCCAGCCTTCTTATCACGCGCGGCTAGCATAAGAAGCGCCGATGGCGCTGCGATTTCGGAGCGGACAACCTGCTCGAACAAGATGTCTGGCAGCTTATAGCTCCCCATTCTCTCGAGCCATAATCCTGTGCGTACCATTTCCTCCGGCTGATCGGGACGCAGGAACGTCGCAGCCTCCATATCGTCAAGCAAATGGCCGAATCGAATCGCTAAGCTCACAAGCGACAGCATATCGATCTCATTATGGCGGAATACGCCTTCCAGCGTATCGGGATCTCCCGTTGCAAGAAACTCGAAATAAAGCTGCGGAGCAAGAGAACCCGGCACATCATCTAGACGAGTAATGCCTAGCCGTTCCTCTTCGACATGGCTTAGCTTGCAAGACGCAAGCGTATTTCTCCATATCGACCTAGCCGGATGCAAAAAATCGAGATGCAACGGCTGCCACATCCCCCGATGAAATCCGTTCAAAATAAATCGATTTTGCATGACGGGCCAATCGAAGGTTTTGCCGTTATAGGTAGCCAAAAACGTATAATCGTTCAGCTTCTCTGCTAAATAAGCAAGCATGGCCCGTTCCTCAGCAGGATGCCTGATAACCGCTTGCTCTACAATGATCGAGTCTTCTCCTTGATACGCAAGTCCCACCATGAACGGAACATTGCCTGTTCCGACGCCAAGACCCGTCGTCTCCAGGTCAAGAAACATAATTTGATTCGCTTCCGCAGTCTTGTCATCGCCGGGATGAAAGGCCTTCAGCTTGCCGGCAACGAGTCCAAGCTCCGATAACGTATGTGTTCCGTGCTGATAATCAAGCGGATATACGATCTTGCGCAGCAGAAATTGTCCCGTCTCATTCGACTGCAGCTGTACGCCAAGCTTCTTCCACTTAGGCGACAGTACTTCTTCTGCCTCATCTATATGCTCTTCAGCTTCAACCATAGCTTCTGCTTCTGATACAGCTTCATTCTCGACTCGCTCGTTAACGATCTCCTCGAACATCTTCGTATCCTCGCTTGCGCTATTGCCGCGCAGCCGGTTCATCCGATCCCGAAGGCCGCTCATGGCGTACCTCCGGCTTCATTAAGAAGATCAAGCGCCTGCTGTTTGCCGAGCAGCCCTACCTCTTCAATCGGTCCTACACATGCCGGACAGCCGCTCAAGCAGGAACACGATTGAATCACTGACTTCGCCTGCTCGATCAGCGCGTCATGCACCTCGTACAATCGCTCGCTGAGGCCAATCCCGCCAGGGTACCGGTCGTAAAAGTATATCGTTGGCCGCTGCGTATGGACGGCTTTCACCTGCGGCACGACGCGAATATCGAACGGATCGCACATTAAGTAAAGCGGCGCGATATGCACGAGCACGTTCGCGATGCCGAGCAGCGCATATTGCATTTCGTTCTTGCTTTTGCGAGCCGCCGCCTCCTCGCTGAACGAGAACCAATAGCCGCTCGTATGAAGCTCCTCCTCCGGCAGATGAATCGGGCCTGAGCCGATGTTCTCATGCGTGCGAAGCTTAATCTTCTTGAAAATCGTAGCTTTCGCATTGACGGTCACCTCGCCGTACTGCCGGACGAGCTCGCCTACTTCACGTTCCTTATCGACATGGAGCACCTTAAGCTCCACAGCTAAGTTTGCATCGGTATAGTAGTCGACGTTAACCTCGCGAACATAAGCTTTTTTCTCCGGATAATCCAGCTTCTCGACTTGATATTGTACACCTTCATGAATATAAATCGCTTCCTCATGAATAAGCGTAGGAGCGCTGAACCGATCAACCTCGCCTAACACGCGGCTGCCGTTCGATATATCGATAATGACAAAATTCTCTTGCGCCGCCGAACGAAGCGAAATGTTATGAGCGGGAAACGACTGCTCCATCCAGTACCAGCGTCCGCCGGCCTTATGCAGCACCTTCTCCTCTACGAGAAATTCCATCATATCCTCAAGCGACTCGGAGCCAAACCTCTCCCCCGCCTCGAAAGGAAGCTCATATGCCGCGCATTTCACATGATCGATCAATATAAGTAAATTATCAGGATGAATGAGCGCTCGTTCAGGCGGCCGGTTGAAGAAGAAGTCCGGATTCTGAATCATGTATTGATCGAGCGGATTGCTGCTTGCGACCATGAATGTAACCGAGCTCTCTTGTCTTCTTCCTGCGCGTCCAGATTGCTGCCATGTGCTTGCGACCGTACCCGGATAACCGTTCAGCACGCATGCTTGAAGCTGACCGATGTCGATACCAAGCTCCAGCGCATTCGTGCTGACAACACCCCGAATTTCTCCTGTTCGCAATCCATGCTCGATCTCGCGCCGCAGCTTCGGCAAATAACCGCCCCGATAGCCCCGTATGGTCTTCGCTTCCAGCTTGTCTTTAATGATATCCTGCAAGTACGTGAGCAGCAGCTCTACCCTGACACGGCTGCGCGCGAAGACGATCGTCTGAACGCCTTGCTTCAATAACATGCCGGCCAGCTTCTGTGTCTCTAGCACACTGCTTCGACGGATGCCCAATTGCTTGTTGACGACTGGCGGATTATAAAAAACAAAATGTTTCTCGCCCATCGGAGCGCCGTTATTATCGATTAACGCAACGCTTTCTCCGATCAGCCTTTCCGCGTGATCACGCGGATTGTCGATCGTCGCTGAGGCGCAAATGAATTGCGGATTAGACCCGTAAAATTTGCTGATGCGCTTCAATCTGCGAATGACGTTAGCTACATGGCTGCCGAATACGCCGCGATAAGCATGTACCTCGTCAATGACAATGAACTTCAAATTCTCGAACAGCTTCACCCATTTCGTATGGTGCGGCAGAATCGCTGAATGAAGCATATCGGGGTTCGTTACTACAATATGCCCTGCATTACGAATTGCGGTTCTTACCGTCGGCGGGGTATCGCCGTCGTACGTATGCGTCTTAATATCAACTTCCATCAGATCTGCCAGCTTCTGCAGCTCCGTCACCTGGTCTTGAGCCAGTGCTTTCGTCGGGAACAAATATAGTGCCCTTCCCTCATCGTTGCCCAGTAATGATTGAAGGACAGGCAAGTTGTAGCACAGCGTCTTGCCCGACGCTGTCGGTGTGACCGTGACGACATGTCTGCCTTCGCTGACAGCCTGGAACGATCCCGCTTGATGCGTATATATTTCATTTATTCCCCTCGCTTGCAAAGCACCCTTGAGCGCAGGATGCAGACGATCCGGGAGAGGTACTGTTCGTGCTTGTTTCGGTTCAATGGTGCGCCAATGCGTCACATTGCCCATAATCTCGTCGTTTTGTCGTATATGCTGAAGCCATTCCTCAAGGCTTGATGCTCTGCCTGTCCAACGGTTCATGACCGTTCACTCCTCGTTAACCCCATGTTGCTTATTATTTTACAGAATACATGTTCGTGCTGCAATTTTATTTTTTGACAAATGGAACTTGAATCCGCTTGATCTTAGCCGTGTCATCTGCTATCATTCGATTAAACATTTAGATAATCATCTAAATATATACACCTATCATTTGTTTTCTTAAAGAGAAGAGGAAAGCGATGTCCATCAATCATGCATTCAAAGCTTTATCCGACCCCACTCGCCGCAAAATATTGGATCTGCTCCGCGAACGCGATATGACCGCAGGCGAGATTGCCGACCACTTCCAAATGACGAAGCCCAGCATCTCGCATCATCTAAGCTTGCTGAAGCAAGCGGAACTAGTATGGGATGAACGACAGGGGCAACATATTTATTATTCGCTGAATACGACCGTTTTCCATGAGTTAATGAAATGGATCGTTTCGTTTCAATCATCCAAACCAGAAGGGAAGTAATGCTGATGAACACCAAACGCTTTACGTGGTTAATTATTATCATCGCCCTCGTTGCAAGTGCCGTCGTCTATAGAGATATGCCAGATCAAATGCCGATCCACTGGAATGCCAAACATGAAATCGACAATTACGCCCATAAAGCAATTGCCCTATTTCTACTGCCTGCCGTTATGGTGCTCGTGAACGCATTCCAATCCATCTTGCCAAACATCGATCCGAGAAGGCGTAATTATGCGCAATTTGAATCAAGCCTCAATCTCATTCGTTTAATTATGACGATCGGATTATTGACGATTCATGGCTATACCATAGCTATTGGATATGGCTATAGTTTCAGCATCGCGTATGTCATTCTCCCGTTTCTAGGCATTCTCTTAATGGTCATAGGCAACTATATGCCAAGATTCCAATACAACAGCTATGTCGGCATTAAGACTACGCACACACTCGCGAATGAGGAAGTATGGCGCAAGACGCATCAATCAGGGGCTAAAATATTCGTCATAGCAGGCCTTACCATTTTGGCTTCTATGATGATTCCGACTCCGTTACAAAGCTATACCATTGCAGCGATCATTTTAGCAATGGTCGTCGTCACATATAGTCTCGGCTTCTATTATTCCCGAAGTTCGCTTAAGCAGTGAGTTCCCAACTATGCGCAACATACAAAAGACATACAGGCGAGCTGCCTATATGTCTTTTCTCACGGGATGCCATCACCTGCGGTCTGCGGCTATACCCGTCTCTTAATCTCTATGCACTTAAGATCAGTAGCTGCAACAATTTCCCCATCAAACAACCGCTTAGCTTCTTCTTCCAGCTTCGACAAATCTTCATTGTGATAGCGGCCGCTGAAATGAGTCATGACCAGCATGCTAGCTCCTGCCTCGGTAGCCGTACTTGCAGCCTCAATCGTCGTGCTATGGCCGAATAAATGAGCCTTTTCCTCGAGCCCTTCGGAGAAAGTAGCCTCGTGAACGAGAAGATCAGCGCCCATTGCCAGCTCGAGAGCATTCGGAGATGGCGTCGTGTCACCAAGTATAGTTACAATTCTACCGGGTAAAGCAGGCGCCGTAACTTCCTTCGCGTAAATAGTCGTTCCATCTTGCAGCGTAATATCATGCCCTTGCTTAAGCAATCCATATTGCGGACCGGCTGCAACGCCTAGCCGCACAAGCTTATCAACGAGCAGCTTCCCAGGCTGATCGTGCTCGACAACGCGATAGCCAAAGCATGGAACACGATGAATCAACGTAGATGCCACAACAGTGAATCGTTCATCTTCATAGACAAGCTGGCCGTCCTCTTCATCCAGCTCTATAAATTGCAGATCGTAGTCGAGTGTCGTTCCGCTAATCTCGAACACCGTCTCGATGTAACGTCTTAACCCGCGAGGCCCAATCAAACGAAGCGGAGTGATTCCTCCATCAAACGAGCGTGTGCTTATCAAGCCTGGCAATCCATAAATATGATCGCCATGAAGATGAGTTACGAAGATGGTAGTCAGCTTGCTTAATTTAAGCGGCGTCTTCATTAATTGATGCTGTGTAGCCTCGCCTGCATCGAACAGCCACCAATCACAGCACGGCTCAGGCAACTGCAGCGCTATCGAGCTAACATTACGATGCTTGTTAGGACGGCCTGCGCCAGTCCCAAGAAACCATATGTGCACTGCCAATTCACCTCGCTGCATAGCTTATGTATATTCGTTAATGCCTATGAATGAAGCCCGACAGATCGGTTATCGAACCGTTGCAGGGCTTCATTGCTGCTTATAAAGTTATCGTTTATACTTTCTCGACATTGAAGTATTGCGCCTCTGGATGCGCGAATACCATTGCAGATACCGATGCTTCAGGCTCCATCATGAAACCTTCCGTTAGCTGTACACCGATGTCCTCAGGCTTCATAAGATCAAATAATGGCTCTTGATCCTCCAAATTCGGACAAGCCGGATAACCGAACGATACCCGGATACCTTGATAGCGTGCGCCGTGGCGCTGCTTCATCGTCATCTCTGCAGGATCCGGATAGCCGCAAATGTCACGCATCATATGATGGACGCGTTCAGCCATTCCTTCCGCTACTTCAAGCGCTACGGATTGCAACGCATGGGAACGCAAGTAGTCGCCGTTATCCTTCCACTCATTCGCAAGATCTCGTATGCCTTCGCCAGCCGTAACGACGAGGAAGCCTACATAATCCATTACGCCGCTCTCAACCGACTTCAAGTAATCAGACAAGCAAAGGAACGGTTCAACCTGCTGACGCGGGAATGTGAAACGCTTAATCTCTTGCGTCTGATCCTCGGGATTATAAATAATAATATCGTTGCCCGACGATTGCGCTGGGAAGAAGCGGTACATGCCATGCGTGCGAATGATTCCTTCAGCGCTGCCTCGGCGTAAAATCTCGTCAACAGTAGCCTTCAGCTGTACAGCCTTCTCATTTCCTTCGGCAAGCAGATTGTCGACATTGCCTTTCAATCCAAGGTGATGGCCGAGCAGCATCTGCATGTTCACGTACGGAATAACATGCGGAATTGGCACATCACGCAATACATGACGTTCAAGATCAGGCGGAGCAAATACAGGAGCATCCGGCGATATTTTGGAACGAACCGCACGCGTAAGCTCAGGCATCTTTTTCTTCTCTTCTTCTACTTCGCCGCCCGAAGCTTTATATGCAGCCATCTCCTCTTCCATACGCGTACGATGCGTAGGGTCCATGAGCTTGTTCGCAATATCGAGCCCGTCCATTGCATCCTTCGCATAGAGAACAAGTCCGTCATACTCAGGACCGATTCTTGTTTTCGTAAATTTACGCGTGAGCGCGGCGCCGCCGACCAGAATCGGAGCATCGATGCCCGCATTGCGCAAATCTTGCGCTGTAATGACCATTTGCTGAGCCGACTTTACGAGCAGACCGGATAAGCCGATAGCATCGACCTTCTCATTGCGGTAAGCTTCGATAAGCTGTTCCGGCGGTACTTTAATGCCGAGATTTATAATTTTGTAGCCGTTATTCGATAAAATAATTTCAACCAGGTTTTTACCGATATCATGAACATCGCCCTTAACCGTTGCAAGAATGATCTTGCCTTTCACGGACGATTCGTTTTTCTCCATGAATTGCTCTAGGAAACTGACGGACGCCTTCATGACTTCAGCGCTTTGGAGCACCTCGGCCACAATGAGCTCATTGTTGTTGAAGAGACGGCCAACTTCCTCCATCCCTCTCATGAGAGGTCCATTGATAACGTCCATTGCCGAATATTTCTGCAGTGCTAATTCTAGGTCAGGAATTAAACCTTCCTTCGTCCCTTCAATTACGTATGAGCCAAGACGCTCTTCGAGGGAAAGATTCGATATTTTCTCCTTCTTCTCGACCTTCTTGTCACGGAAAGCAGCTACGAACGAAGCTAACGTCTCATCATTCGTATTATAGATCAGCTCTTCGGCTAAGCGGCGCTCTTCATCAGGAATAGAAGCGTAACGCTCCAGCTTCTCCGTATTCACGATGGCATAGTCAAGACCTGCCTTCGTCGCATGATACAAGTAAACCGAATTAAGTACTTCACGACCTGCATCCGGCAAGCCGAATGAGATGTTGCTTAGTCCCAGGATCGTTTTCGTACGAGGATACTTTTCTTTGATCAGCCGAATGCCTTCGAGCGTCTCAACAGCAGAGCCGATATATTGCGGGTCACCAGAGCCAACCGGGAACATGTTCGGGTCAAAAATAATATCAGCAGGGTTCATGCCGTATTTATTAACGAGCAAATCATACGAACGATCCGCCACTTCGAGCTTCGCTTCACGCGAAACAGCTTGTCCTCTTTCATCGATAAGAATCATGACGACAGCAGCGCCGTATCGGTGAATTAGCGGCAATATTTTCTCGAATTTGGACTCGCCGTCCTCTAAGTTAATCGAGTTGATAATGGCTTTGCCTTGCGAATATTTCAAGCCGAGCTCAATAATATGGTCATAGGTGGAATCGAGCATTAGCGGCGCTTTAATTTTCTTGACGACCTGCGGCAAAAACTGATGTACGGCATAAGCCTCATCAATATCCGTGTCCTGCAAGTTGATATCAATAACATGCGCTCCGCCCTTTACTTGCGCTCTTGCAATTTCGGAAGCTTCATCGAACTTCTCTTCTTTAAGAAGCCGTTTGAACTTGCGGGAACCGGAAATATTCGTACGCTCGCCGATCATAATCGGACGGTTATCCGCTTCGATAAACACGGTGTCGATACCCGATACCGCATCCGGGTGCTCGCCCATCTTCGTGCGCGGCGTATAGTTTGCCATTGTCTCCGTCAAAGCTCGAATATGCGCAGGCGTCGTGCCGCAGCAGCCGCCAGCAATATTAAGCCAGCCTTGTTCTGCAAATGCCGACATCTTCTTGGCAAGCGATTCCGGCGATTCATGATAATGGCCGTTCTCATCCGGTAATCCAGCGTTCGGATAACAGCTAATTGAAGCATTCGCGATTTCACTCAGCGTTCGGAGATGGTCACGCATAAATTCAGGTCCTGTCGCACAGTTTAAGCCAATCGAGATTGGCTTCAAGTGCTCCAAGGAAATATAGAACGACTCAATCGTTTGACCCGCGAGTGTGGTTCCCATTGGTTCGATCGTACCCGAGATCATAATTGGCAGCTCAACGCCAAGCGTATCAAACGCGTTACGTATGCCGATGCTTCCAGCCTTAACGTTAAGCGTATCCTGTGATGTCTCTAGAAGCAGAGCATCAACCTGTCCTTCGATAAGAGCTACCGCTTGCTCGTAATAGCTCTCTACCAGTTCATCGAACGTAACGCCGCCCGTAACGGAAAGCGTCTTCGTCGTTGGTCCGAGCGCTCCTGCAACATAACGCGGCTTGTCGGGCGT
Organism: Paenibacillus sp. 2TAB19; assembly: GCF_052115185.1. NCBI lineage: Bacteria > Bacillati > Bacillota > Bacilli > Caryophanales > Paenibacillaceae > Paenibacillus > Paenibacillus sp. 2TAB19. Next base: position 94,763 of record NZ_JBFRGE010000016.1, read on the forward strand.
ACTATACTTGTCTGCCGCATCGCGTGCCAGCTTAGCCGCAGCGAGGTTGATTTCTCTAGCTTTCTCCGGTATATCGTAATCGGCAAGCACGACGCTAGTCGCGCCGAACGTATTCGTCTCCAGAATGTCAGCTCCAGCCTCGAGGTATTGCTCGTGAATCAACTGAATCACGTCCGGACGAGTTAGAACGAGCATTTCGTTACAGCCATCTAGCTCTGGACCGCCAAAATCATTTTCATTCAGGTCTGCTTGTTGAATCATTGTACCCATAGCGCCATCCAAAATAAGTATGCGCTCTTGCAGCATTTGTTGTATGGTTGGTTTAGACAATTCGTACACCCTTCCCAAAATCATTAACAATTAGTTTATCAGAATCGCTTAGGACTGAAAAGCAAATCCATCGACATCCGTCATCATTTGTTTTATAATTATTATATCATTTAATTTCTATTGGAAAAGAGGGAATGATCATGGCTGAAATTAGAATTCGCAATACCGAACAACGTATCTCCGGCGAAGAAAACGTCCGTGCATTTCTAGAGCAACAGGAAGTTCTATATGAACATTGGAATACAAGCAAGCTTGCTCCCGAGCTGCAAGAAAAGTTCATTCTTTCTGATGAAGAGAAGCAGCAAGTGCTTGCTACTTATGCTGATGAAATTAAAGATCTCGCTGAACGCCGCGGGTACAAAACTTGGGACATCATTACATTGTCCGAAGCAACGCCTAATCTGGATGAGCTTCTGAAGAAATTCGAGAACGTCCATACACATACCGAAGATGAAGTTCGCGCGATTACAGCTGGTAAGGGCATATTCATCATCAAAGGCACTGACGATGTTGGTTACTTTGATGTTGAGCTTGAAGCAGGCGATGTCATTTCCGTACCGGAATACAAGCCGCATTTCTTCACGCTAATGGATAACCGTCAAATCGTGGCTGTTCGTTTGTTCATCGAAACAGAAGGCTGGATCGCTCATCCATTCGCTGATCCGGTATTCGAATCGGACAAAGCGTAACGGATCGAATTCAATAATGCAAGCCCCTCATGCTGCAGCTTTGCCGTAGCCGAGGGGCTTATTTTATTGCTTATTCTTTTATTGCTCGAGTATTTGCAGCAGCTCTTCCAGATGCTTAATTTCACAAGTAGGAATAATATCGTCATTACGTACCATATCGTGGCGATTAATCCATACGGATGTCATGCCAATCGTATTTGCTCCAAGAATATCGGTCGTAAGCTTGTCACCAACCATAATACCATGCTCCGGCTCGATGCCAAGACGCTCAAGGGCATGCTTGAAGATCGATGCGGCCGGCTTGCCTTCACCGAACTCGCCCGAAATAATAATATGATCAAAATAGGGAACGAGCTGAGGAACGCCTGCCAGCTTCTCGCGTTGCAAATCCGGCGAGCCGTTCGTTAGCAGCAGCAACTTATATTTCCCTTTTAGCGAGTCCAGCACGCGGAAAGTCTCATCATAAACGATCGGACGCGACCGACGTTCAGCCGGGAACTTCTCAGCTAGCTCAGCGCCAAGCTTCGGATCATCTATACCAAGCGCTAGCAGCCCCTTCGTCCATGCTTCTCTGCGATAGCCTGGCGCAAGACTTTCCAGCTTGCGGAATTCCTCTTGCTCTCCCTCACGGAAGTTCGCCCACAAGCCTTCGAAAGGATTGATGCCAATCATCTTCGTGAATGGGTACGTCTCATACGATTCGTACAGCGCCCGTGCTTCGCGGCGAACCGATTCTTCAAGTGCGTTAACGTCTACACCCGTTAGGTCAGCAGCTGCCTGGCAGGTTGCTTCGAATGCTTCTTTCACACTGCGGTCATCCCACAGCAAAGTGTCGTCTAAGTCAAATAATACAGCTTGCTTTGCCATAATAATCATTACTCTCCCATGCCTTTATTTTTGCTGAAATGAAATACCGTTCGCTTGCGCGAACAATTTAAGCTTCTCATTAATTTCATCCGTAGGGTAACGGTTAATCAAGCGCGAGAACACCCAATTACCGCCTTTTTGCGGCTCAATGACAACGTAACCAGGCTGCGTGCTGATGCCTTTAATGGAAGAAGCCGTCAGACGCTTGTCCCCCATCATTCTACGCGTCTGTACATAGTCCTTACCGATTTGGATATAAGGACGTCTTAAGAAGAATAGACCTGCTAAAACGACATAACATGCAATGGTTACATAAAACATCGTATCGATCTGATAGTCCTTCTGGCTCTGGATCAGAATAACGTACAATCCGATGAACAGGAGCAGTAGAATCGGCGCAATATAATTGCGGCCGACGATTTTTACCGCTTTCTCGCCGTTTAGTACGATAGAACCTTCACCATGTTTTTTGCGTTGTTTGTTAACTTGACTCATGTTTTTGCGCACCTTGCGCTCCCAAGAACGTGACAAGCTTATTCCTCCTACTTCGGCCTACATCCGCAAGCCTGTCTATTATGCGAACAATCTCAATTATCCTAGTGAACGCTGGAACTTCGTAATGAACCGGTTCGGATAATCATCAGGCAATGCGCTTATTTCGTTCAACTTGTCCCAAATATCGACAGGCATCTCCCAGTCCGCCGCGCCCATATTTTCCTCGAATTGCTCTAAGGAACGAGCGCCGAATATTGGAGAAGTAATACCTTCCTTCTGCAGCAGCCAGCGTAATGACACCTCGGCTGGCGCTTTGTCCAATAGCTTCGCTGCCTCAACCACGGCATCTAGAATAGCAAAGTTATGGTCCGATGCACGGTTCACCCATGCGCTTTCGCCAACCTTCGAGGTCAGACGACCCTCCGTCGGTATGTCGCGATTGTATCGTCCTGTCAGGAAACCGCCACCGAGAGGCGCCCAAGGGATGATCGCTACCTTCTCTTCTAGACATAACGATAACATTTCCCTATCCATCTGCCTGCTTACAAGACTGTACTGAGGCTGAATAGAGACGAAGCGTACGTATCGATTCACATCGCTAAGAGCAAGCGACTTCATCAATTGCCAAGCAAAAAAATTAGAACAGCCTATGTATCGTACTTTGCCCGACGTAACAAGATCGTCAAGCGCCCGAAGCGTCTCTTCAATTGGCGTAGCCTGATCCCACACATGGACCTGATAAAGATCAATGTAATCGGTCTGAAGACGCTTCAAGCTCGCCTCTATGCCGTCCATAATATGTTTGCGGGATAGTCCTACCCCATTAATGTCGCCAGAAGTCGCCATTCTTACTTTCGTTGCAAGTACCGTCTCCGAACGTTTGCCGCGTATTGCCTTACCCACAATCTCTTCCGATCGACCACTAACATATACATCAGCCGTGTCGATAAAATTTCCGCCTTTGTCATAGAAACGGCCGATCATTTCAATCGAATCCTGTTCGCTTGTCGTGTTACCGAACGTCATCGTTCCTAGACATAATTCAGAGACGGCAAGCCCGCTTCTGCCAAGCAACCGATACTTCATAGATGAATTCCCCCATTGCTTCAGAAATGGTTCTCGTACACAAGACTTTATGGAAGAAAGGCCAAGCGGAACTCGGCCATAACAGACGCTTAATGCTTAACGTTATCCTGGTCCTCGTCCTCAACATACTTAATCGTATCGAGCTGCTGTCTGAAGTTGCTCTTAAAGTTGTTCAAATACTGCCTTCGAAGCTCATCACGCTCGGACGTTTCCTCGTCGGTCAAGCCTACCGTTTTATTTTTCCGAGAAAGCTCGTTGATCCGAGCTATTAACTTATCCATATCCATATTGAACGTTAAACTCCCCTCATGCTGTAAATGTTCTATCCTTTACTTTGACATTTTCAAAGCGTAATTGTCAAGGCGGCACTTACATTATGTCCGCAAAAAGATAAGCTGAAATAACGAAAAAAAGCATCAAACCGTCTCCGGTTCAGATGCTCTCTGCGTACAAGTTCATTATATAGAAGGAATAACAAGCTTCTGCCCCGGATACAGGTCCGTCGACTCTAATCCGTTACGCTCCTTAATCAAATAGATGACGTAGCGAATATCTTCCTTCTCACTGGCAAAACGATTAGCGATCCCCCACAATGTATCGCCTGTAAATACGGTCACAAGTTCCTCGTTGACCGCAGCAACAGCGTTCTTGCTGCCAGATGCCTTCGTACCGATCAATAGAAAGCTCGTAAACAAAAGTACGAACAGCATTGCGCATACGATCAGCTTAAGTGCATGACGTCTCACTGCAACCGTATATCGTTTATATATAGGACTAACCTTCATTTCTGGTTGCGTATGTATTGTTCTGTAAAAACTTGGACTCATCATCATCTCTCAGCACCCCAAACGTTTGTTCTGTTCTGAGAATAACACGAACAAACGTTTGTAGTCAACACAAAAATACGAACCTTTGTGCTTAAGAACTTATGTTTGTGCGAACCCGGGTTCTGTGCTATACTTTTGTACAAACATACTAATGGAGTGATCGCAGTGTCGAAGATTTCCAGCCGACAACAATCTATTCTTGATTTCATTAAGAATGAGGTCCGGGAGAAAGGCTACCCGCCTTCCGTCAGGGAAATCGGCGAAGCCGTCGGATTATTATCCAGCTCGACTGTACACGGTCACCTCGACCGTTTAGAGAAGAAGGGCCTTATCCGCCGCGACCCTACCAAACCTCGCGCTATTGAAATTTTGGATACGGAAGGCGTGGACGGTATTATCCCGCTTGCCGTCGCTAAAGTGCCAATCGTCGGTAAAGTAACAGCAGGCGTGCCGATTACAGCTACTGAGAATATTGAGGACTACTTCCCTCTTCCATCACATTTTGTTGGCGACAGCAGCGTCTTCATCCTGAACGTTGAGGGAGAGAGCATGATCGAAGCCGGCATTCACGACGGAGACTACGTCATCGTTCGCCAGCAGCGTACTGCCAACAATGGCGATATCGTCGTAGCCATGAACGAGGATGATGAAGCTACCGTTAAGACGTTCTACAAGGAGAAGAACTACATACGTCTCCAACCGGAGAATTCCTCCATGCAGCCTATTCTACTCCAGAACGTGACGATCCTCGGTAAAGTCATTGGATTGTTCAGAGATATTCACTAATCATTGAGCTACGAACAAGAAGAGGAAGAACGATAGCCTAGCGCATCGTTCCTCCTCTTCTTTATATTGATTTACTGATATTAGAAAGTTGCATTTCAACCCACAGAAGTCCTCCCCCCGTCCATCTGACTGCATAAGTTCCTATCAAAGACTACTATTGTCTCATTATTAGTCTTTTGACTGTAAGAAAGCGGCAGTCGATTAATTGTGACTAACTAATAGTTATACGATTTATCGTATAACCAACCTTACAGAGAGGCCAAATCAAGGGTTTTGATCGAAAAATCGTACAAAATCATCGGCTGCGTGGATGAATTAACCACTTTTGTATGATAAATCGTATAAGTATTTTCAGTTTACGTCTTGTTTTACTAACGTTGTGTGAAAAATCATATAAATTGAAATCATATCTAAATTGGTAAACAGTTAATCGACAGTCTCAGAAATCCAATTAATAATTCTAAATTCATCTTTATAAAGATCCAAAATATTTACAGAAAAACCCGCTAAGATTTCTGCATTCGCAGAAGCCTTAGCGGGTTATAGTTGATCCTATTGATTAGTAAAGCGTCAAGTACTGATCGCGTTCCCATTGGTGAACTTGCGTGCGGTACATGTCCCACTCGATTTCTTTGAGCTCGTAGAAGTGAGCAAGCGCGTGCTCGCCTAGCGCGTCGCATACGACATCGCTGCGAAGCATTTCGTCAAGCGCTTCCTTCAGATCGCCTGGCAAGCTCGGTATACCCGCGTCCAGACGCTCTTCCTCTGTCATAATGTAGATGTTACGGTCTGTCGGAGGAGGAAGCTCCGTTCTGTTGTTAATACCGTCAAGGCCCGCTTTCAGCATTACCGCAAGTACGAGGTAAGGGTTAGCCGCAGGATCTGGGTTACGTACTTCAACGCGTGTGCTGAGACCGCGCGAAGCCGGAATACGGATCATTGGCGAACGGTTGCTCGCCGACCATGCTACGTATACTGGAGCTTCATAGCCCGGTACGAGACGTTTGTAAGAGTTAACTGTTGGGTTCGTAATCGCAGCCATTGCTCGCGCATGCTGCAGGACGCCTGCCATATAATAACGAGCAGTTGCGCTTAGACCAAGCTTGTCCTTCTCATCATAAAATACGTTCGTATTCCCTTGGAACAACGATTGGTGACAGTGCATGCCGGAACCGTTAACGCCGAACAGCGGTTTTGGCATAAAGGATGCATGAAGACCATGCTCGCGTGCAATCGTCTTAACGACGAGCTTGAAGGTTTGGATTTGATCCGCTGCGCGAATCGCATCCGCGTATTTGAAGTCGATCTCATGTTGTCCTGGAGCAACCTCATGGTGAGAAGCTTCGATCTCGAAGCCCATCTCTTCAAGCGTCAATACGATTTCACGGCGGCAGTTCTCGCCCATATCCATTGGCGCAAGATCGAAATAACCGCCTTGGTCGTTCAATTCCGTTGTAGGCTCGCCTTTTTCATCGGTTTTGAATAAGAAAAATTCCGGTTCAGGAC
>NZ_JBFRGE010000017.1:0-97500 GCF_052115185.1 Paenibacillus sp. 2TAB19
GTGTGATGCGCATGGGTGCGTGTTTCGCTTGCTTTTTTTTGTTGGTTTATTTTGAATTAAAAAATTCACTTGGGTCAGGAGATCGAGAAATGGGAAAAGCACTAGTCATTGGCGCCGGCGGCGTAGCAGCAGTAGCAATTCATAAATGCGTTCAAAACAGCGAAGTATTCGAAGAAATTTGTATTGCCAGCCGTACGAAGTCCAAATGCGATGAACTGAAGGCGAAATTGGACGGCGGCAAAACCAAAATTACGACAGCACAGGTCGATGCAAACAACGTAGACGAGTTGATCGCTCTGATTAACGAAGTCAAACCGGATATCGTCATGAACTTAGCTCTGCCTTACCAAGATTTGACGATCATGGATGCTTGCCTGGCTACTAAGACTCACTATATGGATACAGCTAACTATGAGCCGGAAGATACGGCGAAGTTCGAATATAAATGGCAATGGGATTACCGCGAGCGCTTTGAACAAGCTGGAATCACAGCTCTGCTCGGCAGCGGCTTCGACCCAGGCGTAACTGGCGTATTCTCCGCTTATGCGCTGAAGCACTATTTTGACGAAATCGAATATATCGATATTCTAGATTGCAACGGCGGCGACCACGGCTATCCGTTCGCGACGAACTTCAACCCGGAGATCAACATCCGTGAAGTATCCGCTAACGGACGTTATTGGGAAAACGGAGAATGGATCGAAACGAAACCGATGGAAATCAAACGCAGCTATAACTTTGCTGAAGTCGGCGAGAAAGATATGTATTTGCTTTACCATGAAGAGCTTGAATCTCTTGCGCAAAACATGCCTGGACTGAAACGTATCCGTTTCTTCATGACATTCGGCCAAAGCTATCTCATGCACTTGAAGGCGCTTGAGAACGTAGGAATGACTTCCATCGAGCCGATCGAATACGAAGGAAAACAAATCATTCCGCTTCAATTCCTTAAGGCTATCCTGCCGGACCCAGCTTCCCTGGGACCACGTACGGTTGGCAAAACGAACATCGGCTGCATCTTCAAAGGCAAAAAAGACGGCCAAGACAAAACTTATTATGTCTACAATATTTGTGATCACCAAGAGTGCTATAGAGAAGTGGGCTCCCAAGCTATCTCCTATACAACTGGCGTACCTGCCATGATCGGCGCGGCGATGGTCTTGACTGGCAAATGGAATAAACCAGGCGTATACAATGTTGAAGAGTTCAATCCTGATCCATTCATGGAAGAGCTGAACAAATGGGGACTTCCATGGGTAGAAGACTTTAACCCGGTGCTAGTTGACGCATTGCCTGAAGATACAAAAAAACCGGAGCTCGTTCGTTAATATGCGGTTCGAGGAATTACCGACACCCTGTTTCGTAGTCGATGAAGCGCTCATCGAGAAGAATCTAACCATTTTGAACGGCGTCATGCAGCGTACGGGAGCTAAGATCATACTGGCGCAAAAAGCTTTTTCAATGACCGCGATGTATCCCCTAATCGGACGATATTTATGCGGCACGACCGCGAGCGGATTATACGAAGCGCGGCTTGGTCACGAGGAAATGGGCAAAGAAAATCACGTCTTTGCCCCTGCCTATCGTGAAGACGAGATCGACGAAATTATAGCCATTTGCGACCATATTATTTTCAACTCCTTCTCGCAGCTGGAGAAGTATAAAGCCAAAGCTCTTGCAGCCGGCAGAAAAGTGGGCCTTCGCATCAATCCGGAGTGCTCGACTCAAGAAGGACATGAAATGTATGACCCTTGCTCGCCAGGATCCAGATTCGGCGTGAATCTTGAGAATTTCCGGCCAGAACTGCTGGAAGGCGTATCGGGACTGCACTTCCATACCCTCTGCCAACAAAACTCGGATGCTTTGGAGACTACGCTGAATGCGGTCGAAGAAAAATTCGGGCAATGGTTGCCGCAGATGGAATGGATCAACTTTGGCGGCGGTCACCATATTACAAGAGAAGACTACGATATCCCGCGACTCGAGGCTTGCATTCGGCGAATGCAAGATAAGTACGGCTTAAAGGTCTACCTTGAACCCGGAGAAGCCATCGCGCTTAACGCGGGTTATATGGTCACCTCCGTTCTGGATATCCATAAGAACGGCATTGAGATCGCTATCGTGGACACATCGGCGACATGTCACATGCCGGATGTTCTGGAAATGCCGTACCGTCCGCCGCTCTTCGGTTCGGGCGAAGCAGGCGAGAAGCCTTACACTTATCGACTTGGCGGTCCAACCTGCCTGACGGGCGATGTCATTGGAGACTATTCCTTCGATCAGCCTCTAAAGAACGGCGACAGACTCGTGTTTGGAGATATGGCGATTTACTCCATGGTCAAGACCAACACCTTCAACGGCATGCCGCTGCCGGCCATCGCCGTGCAGGACAAAGACGGCAATTGCCGCGTCGTTCGCGAGTTTGGCTATGATGACTTTAAGACAAGACTAGCTTAATGAATAACGAAAGCCTTAACCCTGCTGCATAAGAAGGGTTAAGGCTTTTTGCGTTCCACTCACGTATGTTTATAATCAGGCCACTGCTTTACCCAGTGCGTCCAACATGATATTTGTACCGTGCTCCCGCACTTCCGCCGTATCGTGTCCGTCAAAGAACGCCCCTTGCTCCGTGAAAATCAGCTTCGTACCGCTCTCCACCTTAATAAGCTCGACCGTTGTAATCGAGACGGAGATACGCGTGTCCCCCGAATCCAAGCTGTATGTGTAAACAATGCGCTGCTCGGGAACAATCTCCTGGTAGTAGGCGTCGAAGGTAAAGATCGGCCCTTCGGGCGGCCCTCCGCTGCTGTACTCGCGCCCGCCAACCCGGAAATCGAAGATATCCGGCTTCGAGAACCACTTGGCTTTGGCAATCGGATCGGCCCAGGCCTGATAAACCTTCTCCGGCGAAGCGGCATAAGTTCGCTCGACGACGAAAGTGCCATGCTTGACGAATCGTTCGTTCATTGATTTTCCTCCTCATGTTTCGGAATTCCGCTTTCCTGAACTAGAAAATCTCCCAATAGATCCAAATGCCGTGTCCAACTCGTTTGCCGTTCTATGATCGGTTTGTCAAATCCCGTCTTCATCGCTTGCAGAAGGCCGGTGAAATCTTCAACCGTTAATTCCGCCTTGCCCTGCATCAGCTTGGATACATGTCTGAGCTGCTCCAAAAGTTTTTGCTGCTGTTTGATTTGTTCGTTGATTTGGTTGATCTGCAGGCCCACGATCTCAAGCGGACTGTACTGCCCGCCAACCAAAACCGACTTAATCTCCTCGAGCGACAGGCCCAGCTCCTTCAATGATAAGATCTGGTGCAAGCGCGACAAGTCCCGTTCATTGTACAGTCTGTGGCCGGATTCCGTTTGCCCGGACGGAGAGAACAGCCCGATTTGATCATAAAACCGCAAGGTTCGTACGGTAAGACCCGTCAACTTGGCGAGATCTCCGACCTTCCAATTTCTCTTCATGAACCATCTCCACTCTTTGGCGCTAGCTAAGTCCCGGTAGCTCCATTGTAAAACATGACGTAACGTAAGGTGCAAGCACAAAAAACGGTTGGCAGTGAAAACATTGAAAGAAGGCGGCTATCTAATACTCCCCTTTAATTACAAAAAACGAGCCCCGAATCGTTCCGGCTAATTTAGACTTCTGCCTTGCAAACTTAAACTTCCCTTCCAACTCCTGCGGTACCTCCATGCCTTCAGAAAGCTTAAAACCAATCGCCCGCTTCTTAGGGTCATCCACCGTATACATGACATTGACCGAAAGCCCGTCCTCATAAAAGACGTAGGTAAATTGGATATTTTCCACTTGAAAACGCGACGTTTCTAAAGGCTTGGCCGCAAACGTAATATTACGTTCCTTCAAAACTCGGTTCACATAGTCAAGGCTATCCTGACTTTCGCTAGCCGGTACTACCGTAAATTCATGCTTGTATTTGGTCATAAAGTAACGGGCTTCATTGGCACGTAAACCAGCAAGCGCTTCTACAACAGGCGAAGACTCTAAACCAACCGTAGACACATTTTTAAAATCAACGATATAGGACATTTCCATCCTCCAGCTTCAAATTAATCCACTTATCTACAAATAATATAACAAATACGATTCAAATAGAAAATTTTTACTGGTGAAATACAAGTAAGAATAATCCGAATACCCTTCTTGCATATGAGAATATTCTAAAAAAAACCGTTTCTTTGCAAATAGGCATACAATCGCCCATTTACGAAAGAAACGGTTTTTCAACCTTTATTTATAGATTACTTAATGACGACGTATTCCAAGTTAACCAGCTTGGCGTAAGTCACGATCTGGTCTGTCGTCAGGTTCAAGGAAACGACGGTATGGTGGCCGCCGCCATTCTCGATCCAAGCTCTTACGCCATCCTGGAAGTTCGGCTTCACCGTCCACAGGACGCGAGCGACAGGAAGGTTAGGAGCCGGAACCGTCGGCTCGAATGCGGWAACCTCGTTGATCAATAATTTATAATGAGTGCCGAAGTCAGCCATGGATACAACGACGCCTTCGCCGGCTTTACCGTCGAATACGAGACGTGCCGGATCTTCGCGATCGCCGATTCCGAGCGGGGAAACGATGATTTTCGGCTTGTTGCTTGCCAGACACGGATCTACCTCGAGCATATGGGATTGCAGAATGGCTTCTTGACCGGCTGCCATCTCGTACGTGTAATCCTCCATAAAGCCCGTGTTTTGATTGCGGCTCATCACTTTCATTAAGCGATCAAGCGCAGCCGTCTTCCAGTCGCCCTCGCCGGCGAAGCCGTAGCCTTGCGCCATCAAACGTTGGACAGCAAGACCAGGAAGCTGTTTCATGCCATGCAAGTCTTCGAAGTTTGTCGTGAAGGCATTATAACCTTTCTCCTCGAAGAAACGTTTAAGGGCGATTTCATAGCTTGCTTGGACTCTGACGCTTGCTTCCCAAGCTTCTTTGCTGTTCGTGCCGTAATCGAAGTCGTAGAGCTCCGCATATTGGCCCATCAGATCATCGATTTCCTGCTCCGTAACGCCATTCACGTATTGTACGAGGTCGCCGATGCCGTAGTAGTCGACAGTCCATCCGAATTGAATTTGAGCCTCGACCTTGTCGCCTTCCGTTACGCCAACGTTGCGCATGTTGTCGCCGAAACGGGCTACTCTGATGTTGAAGCTTTCGTTATAGGCAACCGCTACGTCCATCCAATCCGCAATTTGCTGCTGCACTTCCGCACGTTCCCAGTAGCCTACAACGATTTTGTTTTGTTTCTTCAGACGGGCATTGATGAAGCCGTATTCGCGGTCGCCGTGAGCGGCTTGGTTCAGGTTCATGAAGTCCATGTCGATCGTTGCCCAAGGAATGCTCTCATTGAACTGCGTTGCCAAGTGAAGCAGAGGCTTCTGCAGCAATTTCGTACCGCGAATCCACATTTTTGCAGGCGAGAACGTATGCATCCACGTGATGACACCCGCCACTTCGTCGCGATAGTTGACCTCTTTCATAATGCTTGTAATTTTATCCGCGCTTACCGCCAGATCTTGCAAGACAAGCGGATATGGGAGCACCCCGCTATTATTCAAGGCATCCGTCATCGTCTGCGCATGAGCTTTTACTTCAGCGAGCGCTTCTTCTCCGTACAGATGCTGCGAACCTACGACGAACCAAAATTGTTTAGCTGCTGTTGTTGACATCTTAATCATCCTCTTTTCTGTATTTTATAATGGCTAAAGCTATTACTTCTGCCCGTAGTAGGCATCTTTTCCGTGTTTGCGAAGGTAGTGCTTATCCAGAATGCCTTGCGGAAGCTCTTTGGCAAAATGGTTCAATTGCCGCGMGTACAGATTCATTTTGCACACTTCCTCCAGCACGACGCTGTTCACGACCGCCGACTTCACGTCTTTTCCCCAAGTGAAAGGCGCATGACCTTGCAGCAGAACAGCCGGAATCGCCATGACATCCAATCCGCGCTTCTCGAACGTTTCGATAATAACGTGACCCGTCTCCGCTTCGTATCCACGGTCAACTTCCTCTTGGTTCAAGAAGCGTGCGCATGGCACAGCGCCATAGAAGGTGTCCGCATGCGTCGTTCCCATGACGGGTACATCGAGTCCCGCTTGCGCCCAGATGGTTGCCCAAGTCGAGTGGGTATGCACGATACCGCCAATTTGCGGATAATGCTTATACAACACGGCGTGAGTCGCAGTATCGGAGGAAGGTCTCATATCACCCTCGACCACCTTGCCGTCTAGATCTACAACGACCATGTCGCTCGGCTTCATCTTTTCATAGCTGACTCCGCTCGGTTTGATGACGAACAGGCCGCTATCCCGATCGACGGCGCTCGCATTGCCCCAAGTGAATTTCACGAGTTCGTGCTTCGGCAAGTCAAGATTCGCTTGGTATACCTCTTCTTTCAGTTGTTCTAACAACGTTAGTCCCTCCCGTTCTCTAGCAGATGGTCTACAGCGGCTTGTTCAATGGCAAGGCCTGCTTGATATCGTTTGATAAAGGTTTGGAAACCTTGTACATCGGTGGCGTCAGGAGCTATCTCCTGTCCTTCGGCATCTTTGAACACTTTCTGCTCGAGGAAGTCCGACAAGCTCTCTCCTTGATCCTTGCCCGTCATGTACGAAGCTAGAAGCGCCATGCCCCATGCCCCGCCTTCTCCGGCCGTGGACATAACCGAGATCGGAACGTTCAGCGCAGCGGCCAACGCTTTTTGTCCAACGACTGGAGTTTTGAAGAGTCCGCCGTGAGCCAAGATGCTGTCGATAGCCACCTGTTCGTTTTCCGTCAAAATATCCATGCCCAGCTTGAGCGCTCCGAAAGCCGTGAATAGATGCGTTCTCATGAAGTTGGCTAGATTAAAGTTGCTTTCAGGCGAACGAACGAACAACGGGCGGCCTTTATCCAATCCCGTAATATTTTCGCCAGAGAGATAGCCGTAGCTAAGCAAACCGCCGCCGTCCGGATCGGCTTCGAGAGATTTGCCCAACAGCACGCTGAACAATTTGCCCGAATCCACATTGAAACCCATCGCTTCTGAGAATTCACGGAACAGTCCCATCCAAGCGTTCAGATCACTGGAGCAGTTGTTCGCATGCACCATGCCGACCGGACTGCCGTCCGGCGTCGTGACCATATCGATCTCCGGATACACCTTGGACAATTCTTTCTCGAGTACGATCATTGCAAAAACCGAAGTTCCCACGGAAATGTTGCCCGTACGCTTCTTGACGCTATTCGTCGCTACCATGCCTGTACCGGCATCGCCTTCAGGAGGACAGAACGGAATGCCGGACTGCAGATCCCCGGCCGGGTCCAGAATGGCAGCTCCCGCCGCCGTGAGCTCGCCAGCTTGCTCGCCGGATAGATTCACTTTCGGAAGAAGGTCGTTAAGCTGCCACGGATAACCTTTCGCCGCGATTAACTCATCGAATTGCTTAACCATCGTTGGATGGTAATTATGGGTTGACTCATCTATAGGGAAGACGCCGGAAGCATCTCCAATGCCAATTACTTTATTGCCAGTCAGCAGCCAGTGGATATAACCAGCCAGCGTCGTTACGAAATCAATGCGAGGCACATGCTCCTCTTGGTTTAATATCGCTTGATACAAATGGGCGATACTCCATCGCTCGGGAACATTGAATTGGAACAACTCCGTTAGTTCTCTTGCTGCCGCGCCGGTCGTTGCATTGCGCCAAGTCCGGAATGGTACCAGCAGTTCACCTGTGCTATCGAAGGCCATATAGCCGTGCATCATAGCGGAAAACCCGATTGATCCGACGGTTTGAAGGGTAACTCCGTATTTTTGTTGTACTTCCTGCTTCATTTCGCGATATGCGGTTTGGAGGCCTGTAATAATATCCTCCTGATTGTATGTCCAATATCCGTCTTTCAAACGATTTTCCCACTCAAAGCTTCCCGATGCGATCGTCTCGAAACGACGATCGATTAGAACCGCTTTAATCCGCGTAGATCCGAATTCGATACCGAGCGAAGTTTCACCCTTGGTTATCGCTTCTTTCAAGTCTACATGATTCATGATCACATATATCCCCTCTCTGTTCGCGGTTTGCATGATATGAACCCGCTCCTATCGCTATCTTCGACCGGAAGAAGGCGCTTTCTCTCGCTGACAGCCTTAGTATATTTTCTGTACGTACATTTGTCAATATAGTCTAATAGTTATACTAACATGAGTCACTGTCCCGTCTTTACTCGCCTAATCATGGTCGATTCCTAAGATCAAGCACGGAACTTGTACCATTAAAATCGCAATTGAGGCCAGTGTATTTGCATTCTAGGCAATTCATGCTAGAATATGTACGTACAACTTTTTCAGCCAATAATGAAAGAAGTGAAATAGATGAAGCCAAAGTACCAGCTCATTATTGAAGATATCAAAAGTGATATCCTCTCTGGAACGTACAAAGCAGGGGAGAAAATCCCTTCGGAGCTTGCTTTGCAGGAGAGCTATAACGTTAGCCGGCAGACGGTTCGAAAAGCTTTACTGGAGTTGCAAAACGAGGGTTTTCTGCGAAGCGAGAGGGGTTCCGGCACGTACGTCAGCAGCCAGTACCGTTCTAGAACCGGTGCGAAGGCCACAAATAAAACGATCGGCGTCATCACGACTTATATCTCGGATTACATCTTTCCCTCCATTATCCGCGGCATTGAAAGCCGATTAAATGAAGATAACTATTCCTTGCTGTTAGCCAGTACGAATAATAATATCACCCAAGAAAAAAAAGCGTTGGAAATGATGTTGTCCTACGGCGTGGATGGACTGATTATTGAACCTACCAGAAGCAATGTATATAACCCTAATATCGCATACTACCTGTCTTTTAAGGAACAAGAGGTTCCTTTCACAATGATCAATGCCTATTATGAAGAATTGGAAGTTCCTTTCTTCTGCCTGGATGACGTGCAGTCCAGCTATCTCGCAACCCGGGAGCTGATTGCCAAAGGACATACCCAGATCGGCATCATTGCGAAAATGGATGATTTGCAAGGGAAGTTTAGAATGAAGGGATTTATTAAAGCTCTTGGAGAAGCCAAATTACGGTTCCAGCAAGAGCATGTGCTTTCTTTCGATACGGAGACGAAGCCGGACTTGTCCGCTAACTTGGAAGTGTATCTGAACGACAATCGGGAGGAATTGACTGCGCTTGTGTGTTACAACGACGAAGTAGGCTTGGAAGTCGTACATGTCTGCAGAAAACTGGGCATTTCCATTCCGGACGAGCTATCCATCATTGGCCAAGACAATTCCTATATCGCCAAAAACGCAAATATCCAGCTCACGACGTTAACGCACCCCCAAGAACAAATGGGACGTGACGCAGCGGACTGGGTCATTAAAAATTTACAAGGCAAAAAGGACTTGCCCACCACCACCTACTACCAGCCCGTATTAATCGAGGGCGAAACGGTAAAAGCCATCGAAGTGGAATAGTAGTTGTTCCAAGCAGGGGCGTCACTCCAAAGGGTGACCTCCCCCTCCTTGGAAGGACCATATCCTCCCTTATTTTAATTCCATTAGAAAATCGTTCACTGCGTGATAATAACCGTTCAAATCCTCGGAGTGGACACCGTGTCCGCATTGTTCGAACACGATAAGCTTAGTGCCAGGTCTTCGCTCTTCCATTCGTCTTGCTTGCTCGGTATCCAGAATGAAGCTCTTACCGCCATGAATAAGCATGATTGGGCATCTCGAGCCGAGCCAATCATCCCACCACACCCCGTTGGACTGAGGAACGGATACTTGCAGTCCCTTCAGATCCGTTCGGAATCCCCAACCGTGTTCATCCTCCAACACGCTTTCGGCGAAATAGTCGATCGCCCTGAGCCCTACGCTTGCAAGCGATTCTCTCAGCTCCTTTAAGGAAGCGCAGCGGAAGGGAAGCTTGTCGGCAAAGGAAAAGTTGGCATTAATCTCCGCTCCGATATCCTCCACGATAACGGCTTTGACCAATTCCGGATAACGAGCCGCGAACTGATAACCATTCAACCCGCCCAAGGAGTGCCCCAGAATCGTGACCGGCTGCCCTCCAAGCTCTGACTGAATCAGATTCAGAATGTCATCCACGTAATCCTCTCTTGCGTATTCCTTCCCAGGAGGATGGTCGCTCCAACCGTGTCCTCGTTGATCCATAGCAATAACCCGCCAATCTTTAAAGCGCACAGCCAGCTCCGAGAATGATCTTGCATTAGCCATATACCCATGCAACATCACGAGCACTCGCTCGCTATCCCCGCCAAAATCTAGATAAGACAGCCGAATATGATCGGAGTAAAAAAATTTCCTTATTGCCGAGCCGTTTTGACTAGAATTCACCATTTTGTCGTCTCTCCTCTTTGTTCAACTTTAATCTCCCGAGTAACACCTTGGCTATTAAGCTTTCGTTGTCGATATCCATATACACCAGCCAGCGCTGCGGCTATCGCCATAAAGATCGCACTGGATGCGACGCCGATTTGCAAGCCGTACCTTCCAACCGCAACACCGCCAACGATGGGACCCATAATCTGACCGGAAGCAAAAAAGGCAGTGGCTAAGCTGAGGCATGCCGCATAAGCGTGTTGAGGGACATGACGCCGAAGAAGCGCGGTCGTCATCAGCGGAGGGGTAATAAAGGAGACCAGCCCGATCGTAACAGCGCCCAATGCCGTAAAAACCATATTGTTGGTGGTTACGCCAATCACACCGATCGTCCCCAATGTTAATCCCGCAGCAAGCGTATATCCACTCGGCCAGCGGTCKATGGCCTTCCCTCCGATCCATCCGTTAAATAAGCCCGCAAAGCCTATACCAGACCAGATCAATCCGGCATAGAGAGACGGAATGCCTTTGCTCACCAAGTAGGGAATCAAATACGTGAAATAGATGATGTATCCAGCGCCAAAGAAGAAATAAGAACCGATTAAGAACAAATGCTTCTTCGGATTCAACAAGAGACGGTACACATTCACGCGTTCTTGGTCTTGCGGATCCGATTCCGCACTCGAGCGTATTGATGCGTATCCCCGCTTCCCTGTAACGAACTCAAAACCGAATGCGGCAATGACGCCAAACACGCCCATGGCCATCCAAGCATACCTCCAGCCCTCCAAGTGTGAAGGGTCTATGGTGAAGGGGGCGCATAAGCCCGTCGCTAGAATGCCGGCGGAACCGCCCAGCCATATTAGACCCGACGCCACTCCTCTTTCCTCCGGTCGAACGGTTTCCATTGCAATAGACAGGACTAACACTGTGGCGATAGCCGATAATAAGCCAATAACGAACCGCCATAGCCCGAGCTGAGCGAAATGATCACTAAATGCCGAGCCAATCATGGCCAATCCGAGCAGGTAACAAGTCACCCGATTAATGACATGCTTTCGATGCGGGAACCGCGAGATCAAAGGCGATAGACCTATTGTTCCGATCAAATAACCAATAAAGTTGACCGTGCCTAATATACCCAGTTGACTGTAGCTTCCTCCGATCTCCCTCTGAATCCCCGGCAAAAACATGCCATAGGAGAGTCGAGAAAAACCAAGAATGACGACAAATAAAAGTGATGCCCACAAAGTAATCCAGTTGAATGCCGACCTCATCCCCATTGCTCCATTCTCTCAACAAATAACTTGTTGTCCCAAGTGTACATTTGAGGGAATGTTTTGTAAAATTGAATTATATGAATGAATTATTCATAATTATTAAACCAAAGGTGATGAAAATGGATCTTCGAGCTTTAAAAACCTTCGAAGCTTGCGTGCGTCTTGGCCATTTTCAGAAAGCTGCCGAGGAACTCCAATATGCTCCTTCTACGGTAACTCTCCAGATTCAGCGCCTCGAGGCTGATCTGGGCGTTTCATTATTCGTGCGCGACGGCAAGCGCGTGAGCGTGACTGAAGCAGGCCGATGGCTCCATCATGAGGCCTCGGCTTTACTGAAGTCGGTCGGATCCATGAGACAGACCGTCTCCGATATCGCGGCCGGTGATGACGGATCCGTTCGTTTCGCCGCCATCGAGCCTATCGCAAGCCAGAAGCTGGCGACCGTTATAGCCGACTTTTGCAAGACACGTCCGAAAGTGGACTTAACCATGGAAGTGGGCGGCAGCAAATCGATCATGGACAGGGTTCGAGCCGGCGAGCTGGACTTCGGCATATGCTCGGCTCCGCCCGCCAATCTCATGCTGGAGTTTGAGCCTCTGATCGAGGAACGATTAGGTGTTATGTTACATGTGAATCATCCCCTAGCCGAACGAGATAGCATCACAGCGAGCGACCTCGCGGGGCTAACCGTTCTGGTCAAAGAACCGACTTGTGTCTATCGAGAGCTTTGGGAAAGGGCGTTTTGTCCAACCGGTCAGAACGTTTTCCCGTGCATCGAGGTTGGAAGTTTCTTTGTGATTCAACAAATGGTTAAAGCAGAGTTTGGTGTAGGCATTGTTCCGATTTACAGCGGTCTGGAGCTCGAGGGCTCCTCGGTCATCAGACCCTTCGTCGACCTGAACCCCGTCCTCGGCGTAGGCATCGTTTATAAAGATAAAAACCTTTTGGGGAAGGCAACGTTATTATTAATGAACGCCATAAGAGACGTCTGCGTACCCCATCCTACCGCATAAGTCTGTAACGACAAGCTTAAGGCCATCCTTTGGGGGATGGCCTTTTCTTTAACCCGTCATTACCCTCTCTACAGGATAGTGGAATTTTGCATCGTTTAAGCCGCCGCCAATGAAATATAAGCAGGTCGTTAAGCCGATTCTTCCGAGAAACATCAGAATCATGAGTATACATTGCGCAATAATGCTAAGGTCCGGAGTAATCCCCGTAGACAAGCCAACCGTGCCGAAGGCGGAGCAAACCTCGAGCACAATAGCAATAAGCGGATGCTGCCTGTCGGTAATGCAAATCGAGATAACCGATAAGCAACATAAGACAATCGCGAGTAACGAGATCGCTAGCGACTTCAATATATCGTCCGGATGAAGCTCACGGTTAAATACTCTGATGGAGCGGTTTCCTTTTGCAAAGTGATAAATAAACAATATGTTCAAAGCGAAAGTGGTCGTCCGGATACCGCCGCCTACGGAATTAGGGGATCCCGATATAGCGAACTGATTATTATCCACCATGATCAGACGGCGCTCGCGCAATCCGATTTTCCTACCAAACAGGAGCCAAAAAAACGTGCTCATCGCCATAATGCCGATACCCCCGAATTGCAATACAAGTATAATGACGAAATATCCGAATACGCTGTAGGTTTCCGTAACATTAAATACGCCGAGCCCTGTGTCGCTTACAATACTGACGGCCGTAAAGACGGTGTCGAAAAAAGTAACGGTAACGCCAGGTTTACGAACAGCCGGGATACTGAACAATAGAATCGATACGATAACTGCCCCTAAATAATACCCAGTAATCACTTGGGCAGGCGAACGCTTATTGACCCAATCCCTCATTTGACTCCACATAGACAACCTATTCCTTTCGTATTCCCATCGCATCTCATGGTGAATTTTCCAAGTCTATTGTTCGCCCTTGTTGCGGAATGAATACGCCTAGAGAATAAATTGTTCGTAAGTCGCTGGTCATCATTCATAAAAAAACCGCCGGATTGCCTCGGCGGCTTAAGCATACACATAATGACGCCCGATCGGTACGATCAGCGGAGAATCGGATACGGGTTAGATATACTACTCAGTCAGCCATTCTCCGCATTCATGATGGTTAAAACAATGATTAACAGAAGAAACACAACCGGAGGCATTGTTTTGCCAATCGAATCTTTGACCCTTAGGTGCGCGAGAAGTGCCCCGATCATCGTAATTCCAAGCCAAATAGCTCCCCAAGCGATTACATCTTCAGCCCAATAGCCCCAAACAAGTACTACAGCTCCGACTAACTGAACGATTCCCGTGACAACGCGAAACCATTGTGGAATTCTCAGATTGTTGAATATATCAACCCAGTACTTGGCCCCAGCAATCTTAGCAGAACCCGAAAAGACATAGTACAAAATTAACATGCTTTGAATCACGATCGAAAATATGGTCATATGAATTACCTCCCTTTAATAACTACTGACCAAATGGTAAGTTATAACTTTACATATGTCAAGTTATAATTTGATATCTGTAAAGTTATAACTTGACGCCCTTTCAATAATGGACTACGATGGCTTTAACTTTAATAGATCAGGTATGGAGGCTCAGCCGTATGGGAGAAGTACGTAATGCGGAACGCACGCAAAAAAATATTCTTGAAGCTGCACAAAAAGAGTTTTTCGCCAAGGGGTTTAAGGGGGCGCGGATCGAGTCGATCGCGGAAAACGCTGGGGTAAAGAAACAATTGATCTATCATTACTTCAAGGGAAAAGCAGAATTGCTTGAAGCCGTTCTGGCTAACTCTGCAACTAGCGAGCCAGAGTGGGTTTCGCAAATCCCTGATAACCCCGTTAATATTGCCGAGCATCGTTACAGGGTCAACAGCCAGGCGAGAGCAGACTTTATTAGGTTCGCTGCTTGGGAAGCACTTGAATCTTGGGCAGAGCCAACGTCTTGGAATAAAGGAGGGGAACTTGCCCTTCAATCTTACGTCGAGTACTGGAAAGTTCAAAAGGAAAAAGGGATTGTTCCGTCGGAGATCGAACCTGAACTTTTGACGCTGGCAATAACCTCTTTAACTATTTATCCCATTATATTCAGCAATATCACCAAGTTCATTACCGGATGCGATGCGACCGATCACGATTTTCAAGCTAGGTGGTCAACATTTCTAACCCAAGTAAGCGATCGCCTCTTGAACAAGCAGCAAGACTCTAATAGTTAATGCTACTTGTTGATCCGTTAGTAAAAAAACGCATTTGAAGTAATCCGTTCAACCTGAGTCCTATCTTATACTTTCATATATTTCAATAAGCCCCTGCTCATGGAGCAAGGGCTATATCGAACGCACAGAAGTGGTCGCTTCATTCTAAGTGTTGCTTGCTTCAGTATTCTCTTTTGATGACAAAAAACGAACCTCGAATTGTCCCAGCCAGCTTGGACTTCTGTCTAGCAAATTTAAACTTCTTCTCTTCCAACTCCTTAGGCACTTCCATCCCCTCGGATAGCTTAAAGCCAACTGCCCGTTTCTTAGGGTCATCAACCGTATACAAGACGTTAACCGCTAGACCATCCTCATAAAAGACGAAGGTCCATTTAATATTTTCCACTTGAAGCTGCGACGTCTCTAAAGGTTTAGCCGCAAACTCGATATCACGTTCTTCTTTCAAAATTCGATGTACGTATTCAAGCGTCTCATGGCTCTCGCTGGCTGGTACAACCGTAAATTCATGCTTATATTTGTTCATAAAGTAACGGCCTTCATTCGCACGCAGTCCCGCAAGCGCTTCTGCTACCGGTGAAGATTCCAGACCAACCGTAGACACATTTTTAAAGTCAACGATATAGGACATTCTCATCCCTCCTAAAATTTTTGTGAGCTTTACATCTCGTTTACTTTTTAACAACGGGAATCCACATTTCCCCATATACGATGCCGTCTCGCTGTCCCATCTCAACCGTTGCATTGGGTCCGCCAACATAGGCGAAATTCTGGGCTTCCGGTAAGGCTTGGCCAAAGGCAATGCCGGTAAGCTTATTGCTCATCTCTTCGGCCGTATTTCCTTCGCCTTTAACGACTAGATATTGACCCTTCGGGAATTGAATAACTCTGTGTTCTTCCGGTACCGATCCTTCTGTCATGACGCCGGCATAATACATCATCTTGTGATTTACAGCTTCATTCACGGCAAAAATGTAGTCATTCGTGGCAATGGCCTTCAAAGCGCCAAGCCTTCCATCCTGCTCCACTGCCTGCCAAAAGTTTTCCTTCTCCTTGTTCATACCGGCATAATCCGTGTAATCGCTCTTCAGCTCCGTGCCGATTCCTAGAACGATAAAACTGTCTTTTTCCTCAAGGGTATACGCTGCCATAATCAAACACTCCTTTTTTTGAATTGATTCATCGATTTGTTTTTCACTTGATAAATCTATAATAACTATAAATCATGTCAAAATGTGATACTGTTTATTAGATTCTTTGAAAAAATCGCTGCCCATTAAAGTTTGCGGCTTTTTGGACGCAGCGCCCAGGAGGCGATGCCAAGCGCAGCATAGAAAAGCGGAAGAATAACGTGGAATCCACCATCACCGTAATCATGAGCGAACGCGTGAGATAAGGCCGCACCCGTCATTAGAAAAAAGATACCGCTATAAGCCCATTCCTTAAGGCGGGGAAAACCTGGCATGACGATCGCAATGACGCCAAGCAATTTCCAAGCTCCGAGAATGTTCGTGATATATAACGGGAAACCAATATCGGTCACTAAATCGACATTGCCGCCATATCGCATCAATTGTCCGATCCCGCTTAATGCAATAGAGAATGCGAGAATGATCGTGACGGTCCAATAGGCTGCCGTCCTTCCAATAGTGCGTGATTCAACCTTCGCCATTTTTTCATTACCAATGATCGTACTCATTTTCATTCCTCCAAGTGATTTGTTTTTTTACTTGATGGGTTTATAATAACGATAAACCATGTCAAAATATGATACTGTTTAGAGGTCGCGATGAAAAAAGTAGAACGGATTAACATCATCATGCGGTACATCAACAACCGCGCCCATTTTACCATCTCGGAAATCATGCATGAGTTTAATATCTCCCGTTCGACGGCAATTAGAGATATTAGGGAAATTGAAGCAATGGGAATGCCTCTAGTCGCCGAAGTCGGGAGGGACGGGGGATATTTTGTGATGAAAAACTCCGTGCTGCCCACTGTCCGCTTTACCGACAATGAGATTAAGGCTCTTTTTATCGCCTTCATGGCCACACGAAATCTGCAACTCCCGTATCTCAAGAGTCGCCACTCTTTAGCTGAAAAATTGCTCGGTCTCATCTCTCAGAACCAGCAAGATGATCTTGTTCTGTTAAATCAAATCTTGCTCTTCGAAGGTACCAACCCCCACAATCCTGACCTGCTTGATCTATCGGATCTGCCCCATCCCATGCTGGAACAACTCATCCAAAACCTTCTTACTGACTGCTACTTAGTGGTTGCCGTTGAAGAAGGTAGGGAAATAAAATCTTATCCTATCTATCTCATGCGCCTATATCGTGAAAAAAACTCTTGGCAAATTGAAGGCTTCGATCTAGTGGATGAAAAGAGGCGGATTATTCCAGTCGACAACCTCACCGATGTCAAACCATACCCCGTGAAAAAAAGAATAAGCAAGAAAAAGATTGTAGAACAACTAAGCAAGCAGGAAGAAACGATTAACCTCATCCTCGAACTTGGTCCAAAGGCGATTGCCCAGTTTAAAAAGTACCATCCTTTAAAAATTTCCATTTCCTATACGAATCCTTATCAAACGACGGCTATTCTAAAAACTTTCGTAAATGTTCATCATGCGGAGGAATTGACTGAAATAACAAATTGGATGCTTTTTCTAGGTGAAGATATCAAGGTTAGGGAGGTGCCAAAAAAGGTTTTGGAAGGTTTGCAGGAGAGGATGGATGTTTTGAGGAATAGTTGAATGCCATCGCTGCATTTCATCCCCAGGCTTCAAGGTCTCATACGTGTTTGATCCCAGACATCAGAAAAGGAATGGCCGGCTTAATAAATTCCTCCGGCAGTAATTCCTTACTATTTCTCCTCCACTCGACAGAAGCACCATAAACGCCCCAACTTAAAATGATAGCAGTAATTCTCTGAGATTTATCCTCTTCTACGGAATGTTGCTTTTGCAACATTCCGTAGAAAATGATTTCAAGCTGTTCCCTAATAATACGGGCTATGGTCTCATCGTATCCTCTATGACACCGACTAGATAACGATTTCTGAAAATCCGTTACGGCCACAAAGATATCAATAATTGATGTTTCATTTAATTCGCTTTTCTCAAAGTCTATGGCATTCAAATTAATCAATAAAACTTCCGACAATACCTTGTTCAACAAGTCATATATATCTTCAAAGTGGTAATAGAACGTTGCACGATTAATCTTAGCCTCTGTTGTAATATCCTTAACGGTAATATCCTTGAATTCTTTTTTCCCTGAAAGTTCAATAAAAGAGTCCATAATTAACTTGCGAGTTCGTAAAACTCGGGGATCTGTCTTTGATTGTGTCATATCATGTCCCTCCAACTATTTAAACAATTGTATCCATGTGTTGCATAAACGACAAATGGAATGATCTATTGGTGTTCCGATACATTTTTAATAGCTAGAATATGATTGTAAAACAAAGAGATGTTACTAACAACGATTGTTTATGACACTTTAGGGAGGCAGCAATGATGGGAAATGGGGATAAACGAATGATAAATGATAATCCTATGATTTGTGATTTAGAAACAGGTATATGCGGAACAGCCGGGGAGGAAGAGTTGGAGATTATCGATTTTAATCACCCTCAAAAATCCATTGAAGTTTATTATGTAACGGATCCCATTTGCTCTCACTGCTGGGCGCTTGAGCCTGTTCTTCGTCGTTTTAAAGAGCAATATGGGCATTATTTCAACTTTCATACGGTTATGGGTGGATTGCTGGAAAAATGGAGTGATGAGCCTGTCGACCCACGTAACGGTATATCGGGACCTGCTGACGTCTTCGGCCACTGGAGAGAGGTTGGAGAATATTCGCGCATGCCGATTGACGGTTCTCTGATGCTCGACAATCCGGTTCAATCCTCCTTCCCGCCTTCTCGTGTATTTAAAGTGATTCAAAAAATTTATAACGATGAATTAGCCTATGATTACTTAAGACGATCGCGAGAAGCTCTATTCGCATTTAATCGAAACATTGCCGATGAAACCATCATGATAGACATCTTAAATCAGCTTGGACTTGATGGAGAAGCTATTGTTCAAGATGCCGAACAACAGACCGGCCAACAATTATTGAATAAAGATTTTAGTCTCGCTAGAAGCCTTGGAGTTAGAGGTTTCCCGACGATTATTATAATGAACGAGGAAAATAAAGGAATGAAAATCACGGGCAGCCGTCCGTTAGAGTCCTATGTTGAGGGCTTAAAGCAAATTCTAAATACGGAAGAAATACTACCAAAAAAACAGCCATCCCTTTCTAACTTGCTTGAAAAAGAAAAGCTGTTATTTTCTAAAGAAATTGAGGTTATGTATGATATTGAAAAGTCGGAAATCAAAGCTTTTATGGAAAGAGAGCTTTCACCAAGCAGTTATCAAGCGAAGGAACTTCTAGGGGAATCCTATTTTACAACCACCAAATCATAATGGAGAAATTTTAGATAGGAGAACCCATTTATACAACAAAGAAGGTATTGCTCTCAATAGAATTGAGCAACAATACCTTCTTTAGCTTGGCTCAAATGTAAGCTAAAATCAGAATGCGGTAACGGTTGTCTCGAATACCGTTGTCGTTAGAGGGACATTATTCGAATCTATCAAGGCCCCTGGAGCGAACGTAACCTTTATCGTATCACCGGGTTGAAGGAAAGTTGATGGATTATTCAGTGTAATGATGAGCTGCGGCATACCTGGCATTAATGTATTCCATTGAACTTGAGTAACCGTTAGCGTTGTACTTGAGCTGCCACTATCTACAGCCACTAAACTAATAAGAGTCGATATATTCTGAAGTGTTGTTTGACTCAGTTCAGGTGAATTAAATGTTAATGATAGTGACGTTACAGGTCCAGCTTGCACCGGCGTAAATGTCACATTTGCATCTTCCGGCTGAGGTTCAGGTTGCTGTAGCGTGCCGCTCATTGGCGGCGTCGTTGCGAATGCTACCACTTGACCAGAAGCATCCGTTGCTGCGAATGCAACATAATACGTTTCACTGCTATAGCTATAGTTACAATATCCTTGTAGCACGTTTCCTGACATGGTACAAGACGTGTATCCGGACATGACCTCACCGACCGTTGGAGTCGCAAATGGCGAACTGCTCGTGCTAATCATCAACTGGGTAGCCCCCGCTGGCAACGTAATGACTCCCGCAATATTTCCGAAGCCTGGCCCATTAGATCCAAAAGAGATGTTACTAATATTCAACAATGGTGCTGGCTCCGAAGCCGGAGGTGTTGGTGTTGGTGTTGGTGTTGGTGTTGGTGTTGGTGTCGGTCTTGGTGTTGAAGTTGGTGCCGGTGTTGGTTGTGGCGGCTCAGTCACAACATGGAATTTCAGTGTGACAGACGAAAAGCCTCCGTAAAGATTAATGGCGTATTCCCCGACTTTACCCTCTCTCGGCATTGTGAAAGGTACCGAGAAGGTGCCTGGTTCACCAGTGGGCGCCGTATTTATCGTTCCAATGGAAGCTGGAAGATTCGGGACGACTGCGGCGTTAACCCCAGACAACAAGTTAGACGATGGCAGCAATATTAAATAACCATATTGATCAAACGCATCGAAGTTCACATGATAATTACGAGACCATTCAGCTTGCGTTACTTCTTGACCGTTCAAGTCACGAAGCGAGCCTCTCAATTCCAATTTTGTAATAAGTTGCGCATCCCCAACTTTAAAGTTTTTAGTGACAGTAACCTGGTTGTCTGTAGCAATTAAAGTTATAGGTACAACCGAACCCCGCTCGATCCCCGGTTCCGTGGTATCCGCTATGACTGCCATACGATCGAGATCAATCTTGGCAGTGACATTAGTATATAGATCTAGTTTGGGAGCTTGAACCGTTTCGCCATACTGATTGATAGCCTTAAACGGAATAGCGACCGCTTTGGAGTTGGCAAGCGTGTCGGACGCAGAGGCAAATTCAATCTTGGTGACTGTCTCGGCTTCTACTGTCAAACTTGCGGTAACCTTGTCCACATCCGCAGCATCAAGACCAGACAAAGTAACGGTATACTCCCCTGCCACCAAACTGTCCTCAAAGGTCAAGGTAGTACTCTTCTTATCATCCGACCACGTGACCGAGGCACTCCCCTTCGAGACAGTGA
Organism: Paenibacillus sp. 2TAB19; assembly: GCF_052115185.1. Taxonomy (NCBI): domain Bacteria; kingdom Bacillati; phylum Bacillota; class Bacilli; order Caryophanales; family Paenibacillaceae; genus Paenibacillus; species Paenibacillus sp. 2TAB19. Next base: position 20,986 of record NZ_JBFRGE010000017.1, read on the forward strand.
GTTTCGCCTTTTGTGTGTCGACAGGCTTATTGAAGGTCACGTTGATCTTCTTTGCTCCGACCGCTTTCGCTCCCGTGAGGCTCACTTTCCCAGGTGCAACGTACTGTTGCTTGGCTTCGTATGCGCCTGTAAGGAGCAGATCGCGCGTTGCGTTGGCTTGGCCGCCGAACGTTCCGTCTGTGCCATTTGGCAATAGTTTTAGTTGCAACGCCTCGGCGACATAACCCTGCGCCCAGTCGGATACCGTACTATCGTCGCCAGTCTTCGCTTTTGCTTCCGCGTCCTTGCCTAACACTCGGACCAAGAACGCGGCCAACTGCTCTTTGGTTACTTTTCCGGCCGGATTGTATGTGCCTTCGCCATAACCAGCCGTAATGCCGGCCGTTTTGAGCGCTTCAATGTAAGGCAACGCATAACCGTTGGCATCATCTGCCTTGACGTCGCTGAAACTGGACGTCTTCAGATCTTTATTGACTTCAATGCCCGTAATCAATGCCGCAACCTTTGCGAACTGTGCGCGGTTCATCTCCTCTTTGAGCCCGAACGTCGTATCGCTGACGCCATCGAAAATCCCAGCGCTGATCATGGCATCGAACTTCGCTTTCGTTGCCGCATCCAGATCCTTTAGATCGGTAAAGTCGGCAGAAGTCTTGGTTGCCGCGTTAGCGGGAAAGCCAAAGGCAACATTTAATCCCAGTAGAGCCGCTATCGAGAAACTCAAAATTCTTTTTTTCATCGGATTCATCCCTTCTGATGTTCACACAATCTTTTCGGCAAAAATATTGTCGATTTCTGCTACACCATATCACAGCCAGTCTAAACAAATCCTAAACAAGTGCTAGTGAAAAGGAGTATCCCTCCGTTATTTTTCATAACTTTGGGATACTCCCTATATGGAGCAAAACGATTCAATTCGTTTCCAGCAATCTCCTGGCCGTTTCTTTCGGCTCAATCCCGAACTCCGTCAGCAGCAGCATCCTTAACGCCTCATATTGCTTGATCGCCGCAATGCGGTCATCCGACAAAACCAGCACGCGAATGAGCCGTTCATGAATGGACTCATTCAGCGGATCATGGACAAGCGCCTTCCTCAGCAGATCCGTAGCCGCAGCATATTGCCCCTTCTTCTCCTCACGTTCATGAAGGCGTAGCAAGCTCGCGACATACTCGCTTTCCAGGCGAACTCGCGCCGGCTCTGCCCATTCGTACGAAGTGCTTGCCATATAGCCCTCTCCGTATAATTGAACGAGCTCAGCGGCATAGTCACGCAGCTTTAGGTCGTCAATTTGCGCATGCGTGGCCAGCATACGATCCCACTCATTAAGATCACAGTGCAATTGGCTCATATCGATTCGGTAACCGCCTTCCACGTGCTGAACGATACCTTCAAGCCCGATTTGACTTAAAGCTTTGCGCAAATAGTGAGTCGTTGTATTAAACTGCGCCCCTGCCCGATCTACCTCTACCTCTCCCCACAAACGATCGAGAATTTGGTCTCTGCTCACCACCTCGCCGCGATGGTGAATGAGAAATGCCATCAATTCCTCGGTTTTGGACGTTCGCCATTTGATCGCAGTGCCGTTCTCTGTCTCCACGCGCAGACGCCCGAAGCATCGGATTTTCATTCGCGGATGTGCTTTATGAACATGGAACGCTTGCAGCAAGAGACTCGCATAACTTGATGCATCCATCGATCCCGCATCTTTGTCTCCATACGACTGCACATAAATAGACAACAGCTCTGCCATAGCGGAACCCTCTTCTACGAAGCTGCGAATGAACCCTTGAGGTTTGGCCAGACGCAAAGCCGCACCCAGCTTCGCAAGCGCCGACTCCAGCTGGTTGTCGCGATAGTACGTCATGCTTTGTACGATCAGAATGTGAATGCGGTCCCTCAGACGGTCTTCCTTCTTTAACAGATGATAGATTCGCTCTGCGAGAGATAACGCCGATTCGAATTGTTCGCATGCAGCCAGCACGCGAACAAGCGCCAATTGTTCAGAAACTTGGTCCAGCGTTGCTTCGTCCGAGTGCGACATCCCGCATTGCTTCAACCATAGCTGAGCAGACGTGATATCGCCTTCACGCACCGCCAAGCTCACCTGCTCCGCTTCGATTTTGCGTATGAAGATTTCATAGTCGGGTGAATCAATCTTCAGCTTCAGTTGTTCTAGCAGCGCCGCTGCCTCTAGTGAGTTCCCCTTTGCATGCTGAATTCTAGAAGCAGCCACAACGAGCTGATACCGATTGCGGGGAACCGGATCGAATCCGTCTGCATGCATAACGCGGCTCAGCCATTCCTCCGCTTCCTTCAGCCGATTCCACTCGTACAATACCTTGGCATAGGAAGCATACATCGGCGTCGCATACGGATGGTTAACGTGTTCCCGCCAATACTCGATCATTCTTATGAAAAATTGTGCCGCACCCTGGTAATCGTTAATGTAACTCAGATGGTCTTCAAACTCTTCAACCGAATAATGCTTATTGTTTCCGCCTTGAATAAACAAGCTTTGTTCATGTGCGGGCGCAAACGTATCTCCACGGATAAAATAGTCAGCCGTGCTCTGAAGATCTTTTTTCACATAGGCAGCCGTACCGCAGACATAATAGATGTCCCCCATGGTCTTACGCCATACGTCAGCATCCATTTGATCCTTCAAAGCTTCGAAACGAATACGAAGCCGTTCCGCTCGATCCGGAATGTGATGAAACTGCCGAACGCCGACCATCACGAACAAATAAAAAAGCTCAACAAGCGGTCTACTCGCTATATATTGCTCAGGCACTTGCATCACCCAACGAGCAACGACGGTGTTCTTGCCTCCAAGAAGCTCGTACAGATGCAATTCGATTAGGCGAGCGACATCCTCATATTGCCGTCCCACCAAAAAATGTTCCGCCGCTTCTACAATATACCCGTTATGTTCGAGCCATTGCGCAGCACGCGTATTCGACTGAACCCATAGCTCGGGTTGTTTTCGAGCAAGCATCGACTGCAGGAAATCAGACAACAGATGGTGATAACGATACCAGTTGCGCCCATCGTCCAGAGGAATGATGAATAGCTGAAGCTGCTCCAGCTGTTCCAACTGCTRCTGACCTCTCGCTTGACCGGTTACCGCCTCGCACAATGCATAATTCATCTGGCTTAACACGGAAGTTTGCAGCAAAAAATCGCGCATCGCCTCCGGCAGATCGCGAATGACTTCCTCCAGCAAGTAATCGGATATGTGCTGCTGATGGCCGCTGAATTGACGGATGGATTCCGTCATATTTCCGCTTCGTTTCAGTGAAATGGCCGCAAGCCGCAAGCCGCAAATCCAACCCTCGGTTTGGTCATACAGCATATGGAGCTGCTCAGCCGACAGTCGCAACTCCGTCGTCTCTCGGAAGAAATCGTTGGCTTCTTCTAGTCGGAACCGCAGCTGCTCGATCGTAATCCTCCGCATCTCGCCTTTCGCAAATAATCTTGCTGTCGGGAAGGGGAGGTCGTTGCGGCTTGCAATATATAAATGAATATGGTTTGGGAGGTGTTCCAGCAAGTAGCTCATCGACTTCTGGATTGCCGGCATTGTCGCCAGATGATAATCGTCGAACATGACGACCAGCTCGTCCGGCAATTGGTTCAACTCGTTGATCAGCGCAGTCATCGCCGGCTCCATCGATGCGGAAGATGCAGAAGGCCCCTCCGCCAGCAGAGGCAACACGGTCAGGCCAAAGGCGTCGACATGATTCTGGATCGAAACGATGACCATGTTCCAGAAGGTGATCCAATCATCGTCCTGCTTGCTCAGTGACACCCAAGCGACAAGCTTGCCGCTTTGTTTAGCCCATTCGCTTAGAGCCGTCGTTTTCCCATAACCAGATGGAGCAAATAAGAGCGTCAGCTTCGCGTCCATGCCCTCGTCAAGCAGACGAAGCAGATCGGCACGGGCAAGCAAGGTATGCCGTTCATAAGGGATGTGTATCTTCGTTGCGGCAATCATCGAAAGCCCCCCATAATACAGAAAATGAGTAATTAGGAGTAACTTCGACATTCAAGTCATAAATTCCTGTGCTTAGGCCGTGCAGAATATGCCCCGTAGACGCATGTGCATGGTGTTGTGTTATGCCAAATTCGGATAAATCGCAGCTACACCGCCGGCCAACGCGCTTTGGATCATGCGGCTTAAATCATCGGCAAGAATCTCAAAGCTTCCGGATTCGATTCCATCAATAGCGATTTTTGCGATCTCCGCAGGGTTTGACTTAGGAGCATTAACGCCTGAGGTCATATCTGTCTCCATGTATCCAACATGCAGGCCGGCTATTCGAATTTTTTGAGGATACAGACTGATGCGCAGATCGTTCGTCAGTGCCCACTCTGCCGCCTTCGCAGCCGAATATGCTCCTATGCTTCCCGTGCTTAACCAAGATAAGGCGGAGAGAATATTCAGTATGGACCCTCCCCCGTTATTCGCAAGGATAGGTGCGAAAGAACGAATCATGGACAGGGTGCCGAAAAAGTGCGTATTGAATTCTAGATGGATGTGATCGAGATCGCCGTCAAGCAAGGAAGCGCCTGTAGATACGCCTGCATTGTTGATCAGAATCGTTACATCTTTCGCGGTAGCAGCAGCTTCAGCTACTTCTTGTGGGTTAGTGATATCCAATTTAACTGGAATTACGCCTGGGATGTCAATGGACTCCAGATTTCTAGCCGCGGCATACACCTTAGCTCCTCTGGATACAAGCTCAATAGCCAGATGGCGGCCAAAACCTCGGTTCGCGCCTGTAACAAAGGCAACTTGTTCAGAAATTTTCATAATTATTCGCTCCTTAGCATGGTTTGTTTTAAAGCGGAGGTTACCTGATTTTTACGATGATCTTCCCTTTTGCTCTGCCTGATTCGGAGTGCTCAATCGCTTTCTGGGTGTCTTCAAAAGGATAAATTCGATCAATAACGGGCTTTATTTCATCGTTTTCGATCCATTTGGTGAGGATCTCTAATTGTTTGCCGTTTGGTTTCATAAACAGGAAGCTGTACTTGACCTTATATTTTTTCTCTAATTTAGTAATCTTCCGGGCAACCAATCGAAATAGATTCGTTTTGACGAAGCCGGCCCGCTCCTCTTCTCCGAAGCGCGCATTGGGCGGTCCTACGACGGATACGATTTGACCTTGCTTTTTGACCATTTTAAAAGCCTTCTCTAAAGTCTCTCCGCCTTTGGTATCGAAGACGGCATCATAATCTTGTAACAGCACATCGAATTGTTCTGTTTTGTAATTGATGATGCGATCAGCTCCAAGCGATTCGACCAATTTGGCTCCAGCTTCGCTCGTCGTTGTTGCGACATAAAGTCCCATCACTTTGGCAAGTTGGATAGCAAAAGTACCGACTCCGCCGGAACCCGCTTGAATCAATACCTTCTGTCCGGCCTTTAATTTCAATTTTTCATGCAATACTTGATAGGAGGTAAGCCCAACCAATGGAATGGACGCCGCTTCCTCGAAGGTAAGGTTGCGAGGCTTTAGGGCAATATCGTATTCATTCACGGAGATATATTCAGCGAAGGTTCCGCCCTTGCTTGATCGGCCGTATACTTCATCACCGACCTTGAATTTTGTAACCCTCCTTCCCGCTTGAAGAACAACACCCGCAAAATCATATCCTAATACATGGGGCATATCGTATTTCAGCAGGACATTGATTTTACCATCTCGCACAAGAAGATCGAGGGGGTTCACGCTGGCCGCATGGATTTCCACCAGCAAATCGTGCTCGCCTACTGCGGGAATTGGAATGTCAGTTGATCTGAGCGGAAATTTCCCGTATTTGTCAATTACCATAACTCTCATCTTCGCTTGATTAGACATTGATTGTTCCTCCTTGTTAGTTTCGGCACGTTTTTGAGAATGATCGTTCTAATATAACTAAAAAAACATCACCTCTCTAAAAGTTTCATAGATGTATGTGCGGTACGGTGAAGTTTTTCTTTGGCAACCGACATTCTTGCCATTGCCCTTAAACCAACCCACACATTATGCAGGTATTCTGCCAATTCTCCGGCATCGTAATCCGTGTTGAATTCGCCGTCACGCTGCCCCCAGACAATAATTTCCTTGAGCTGCTGCTCTGCTATTGTAAACGCCTTAGTCAGCTTGGCATCAACATCGGCATCGCGTACTGCCAATTCTACTGCGGAATTCACCATTAAACAGCCGGAAGGCGAGTCTGCTTGTCCATCAATCATGAAGCCAAATATAAACTGAAGAGCTTCCGTCGCAGTGTTGGAACGTTTAATTCCAGATGCAAGCTCGGCATTGATTTTCTCGCCAAAACGATCCATCGCTTTTAGAAACAACATATGTTTGTCTCCAAATGTGTCATACAAGCTTCTTCGATGGATTCCCATGCGCTCGACCAGATCGGTCATGGACGTCTTCTCGTAACCTTGTTCCCAGAAGAGTCTCATCGCTTTATCCAATACCGCGTTCTCTTCAAACTCTTTGCTTCTCGCCATTTATATCTCCCTCCAGTTATCAATATAGCATATTGAGAACGATCAGTAAAGAATTGACGTCTTAACGACTCGTCACATCACGAATTCGCCCTACTTGTGGTAAGGTTCGCCGTAACGGGGCTAACGGCGAAATTTCGACAGATTCTTGGCGGAGCTGGTTTTGAACTTGTTAGGGAGATAAATAAGCCGCCAATCGCATTTTACGTGGCGGCTTATCACACTTCCGTATGAAGTTTTTCTGAAAATGTCCGAGACATCGTAAGAAACAAAAAGCTTCGGCGCAAGCCGAAGCTTTCTGACGGAGACTCTCCGTGTCTATGGCAAATACGTTCCTCCGTGCGGCAACGTAGGTCATGTGCCCATGCGGAGAGTATCGGCGTAAATTCGGAAAACATCATCCGACGCGTATTTCTCGACATAGACAGACGACCATACCTGCGCCAAGGCCTATTGTTGGTCCGGCAGACGTAATGCGTTTGCCGAAGTTTGCGCTTGATCTAAAAATTCCTCTGCTTGGGTCAACTGCTGCCGGGCCGTCTCCAAAGCTTGTGAATTTGTTGCCGCATTAGATTCACTTATCGAGCTTATCGCCTGATTTAAAGCCGTTTGTGCCTCAGAAACCGCGTTAGATGAATGCTGCTCCAGCGTATTGCCGCTCGAGTTAAGTGTACCACCTGCCGGTTTTCTTGCATTTTCGGTAGCTAGATCAATTTTGTTTTCATTGGGCAAAGCGAGTTCTCCTCCCTTGAGCAAGATCATTAATTTAAACAGAAATAAGTATGCGGTTGAGATTTTATTTATATTCCTGAGACTGCATGGGAATATTCGGATCCTACATTTCCGGCAATCCATTTTAGTATAAGATCCGATGCGTCGGAAAATCTAACGTTGATGAAAAAAAAGGAGGTGATAATTTCTCCATGAATACGCCAACGCTAGCGCCGCACGAATCGATGGAACTGCATGAAGCATTAAACTTTAAAACGCTTTGCCTCGCTAAGTCAAAACTTATGCAAGGCTTGGTCTTTGACCAAGAGCTAAAAGCGTTAATGCAGAAAGACGTCATTCAATCCACACAACAGATCGCCGAGCTGCAAGCAATCTACGCAAGAGCTCCTTTCCAAGCGCCTGTTCCGAATAGCCCGACACCTATAACACATTAAAGGGGAACGCAAATGAATTCCGATTATTTAGACCCGATTAATTCATTAAATATGCCGGAAATGGCCGATATGACTTTTGCAATGGACTTCCTTCTTCGTGCCAAGGAGGGTGTGCGAAATTTGTCCATCGCCCTTACGGAAACGGCTTCTCCGGATGTAAGAGCATTGCTGCGCAATCATCTTAAGCAGGGTATTGCAATGCACCACGAAATTACGGAGCTCATGATTCGCAAAAAGTGGTTCCACCCTTACGAGCTGAACGAACAGTACCAACTCGACCAGCTTTCGGCGAAAAATACGGTGATGATCGGGCAGATGAATTTGTTCCCAGGCGATACGTCACGTAAAGGGATGTTTGATCGGATCCCAGATGAACATATTGGAGGACATAAAGCATGAAGGCGGTAACTTATCAAGGGATTAAAAATGTCGTGGTCAAAGAGGTGCCGGATCCGAAGATTCTGAAACCGGACGATATGATCGTAAAGATCACCAGTACCGCTATTTGCGGTTCCGACCTTCACCTTATTCACGGGATGATCCCTAACCTTCAGGAGAATTATGTCATCGGGCATGAACCGATGGGGATCGTAGAAGAGGTAGGCCCCGACGTGACAAAGGTAAAGAAAGGCGACCGTGTGATCATCCCGTTTAACATCGCATGCGGAGAATGCTTTTTTTGCAAAAATCAGCTGGAAAGCCAATGTGACAATTCAAACGAACACGGGGATATGGGCGCATATTTCGGCTACTCCGGAACGACCGGCGGATATCCTGGCGGGCAAGCCGAGTACTTACGAGTCCCGTTCGCAAATTTTACCCACTTCAAGATTCCCGAAAACTGCGAACAACCGGACGAAAAGCTAAGCTTGATCGCCGATGCCATGACGACGGCATTCTGGAGCGTAGATAACGCCGGCGTAAAGAATGGAGATACGGTCATCGTGCTCGGCTGCGGTCCGGTCGGACTTCTGGCCCAGAAATTCTGCTGGCTTAAAGGAGCAAAGCGGGTCATAGCCGTCGACTATGTCGATTACCGCTTACAGCATGCGAAGCGAACGAACAATGTGGAAATCGTAAACTTCGAACAGGATATGAATATCGGCAACAATCTCAAGGAAATGACCAAAGGCGGCGCCGATGTCGTGATCGATGCGGTAGGAATGGACGGCAAGATGAGCGATCTCGAATTTCTAGCCAGCGGTTTGAAACTGCAAGGTGGCACCATGAGCGCATTTATCATTGCGTCTCAGGCTGTCCGCAAAGGCGGGACCATCCAAGTTACCGGGGTATACGGCGGACGCTATAACGGATTCCCGCTCGGCGACATCATGCAGCGCAACGTGAATATCCGTTCCGGACAAGCTCCGGTCATTCACTACATGCCGTATATGTACGAGTTGGTTACGTCGGGGAAAGTGGACCCTGGAGACATTGTTACGCACGTCATTCCGCTCAGCGAGGCCAAACGCGGCTATGAAGTGTTCGATACGAAAACGGACGATTGCATCAAAGTCGTCTTAAAGCCTTGAATATGGATAGATACATGGGAGGACAATCCGAATGAATTCCAATTACGCTTTGCATGAGATGCTGGAGGTTCATGAAATGGCTGCGTTCAAGACGGTTTGCATGACCAAATCCAAAACCATGCAAGCTCTGGTAACCGACCCAGAACTCATGCAAATTTTGCAGCAAGACGTTCAATTATCACAGCAGCAGCTTCAGGAGCTCGGTGGAGTGCTGTCTAAAGTGACCCAATAGGAGATAAAAACATGAACACAATATTAGAACACATGACAGGGCTTAATACGCTGACCGATGACGTGATCGCAATGGATTTTTTTATGAACGCCAAGAGCGGAGTCAGAAACTACGCCATGGCCGTGACCGAATGTGCCACCCCCGAAATCAAGCAAATTTTGATGAAACAGCTCGACGAAGCCATAGACTCCCATGAGAAGATAACAATCTACATGATGCAGCGGGGCCTATACCATCCCTACCATATTCCAGAGCAAATTCAGATCGATCTGAAAAACATTCAGACCGCTATGAACATTCCGTCCTGACAACGTATTTCGTCCCGGCAAAACGCGCAAAACCATAATGGTTCAGGCGCGTTTTTGCTTTAGCCGGAGACTTGGAGAGTATATAGATAATCATCCTGCCCCCTATCAATAATAGTGATCCTTGTATTACAATGTTACCGTCTTTGGCAACRAGAACGACACCGCTGAAGTTATCCTTTTTGGCCATGAATGTATCCAATTTCTTTTGTAGATCCCCCGGCAGTTTAGATGGATTGGAGTTATTTCCGTTATTTGTGTAAGTTGTTCGTAAAGTCGCATTACTCGAGTCAATTCCATTCATTATGATTTAGTCCACATACGTCTTGAAGCGGCCACAGCACCTGCTAATAGTACGGCAATAAACACGATGGATAGAACTATCGCTAACCACATATCCGTATCACTCTGACGGCGAATTTAAAGGGATACCCTTTTGAGCGCCTTATAGTTGTCACAAATAAGCCCGTTTCCCAACAGGAACACGGGCATCAAAAAGTTTTAGAATCCTTCCACCGCTAGTTTAACAATCACTCTTCTTGCGGTTACTTTCTCATATGCGATCCGAAGATTGGCCGCGTGAATCGGCTGTAGCTTAGGCTCGAGAACGATGCCCCTCAGTTAGAAACGTTTGGCAAAATCTGTAGCATGAGCAATTGCTTTTTCTTTAATAGCTGGAGCTTGCTCTAATGATGCCGTTCCTTCAACAAAAATTGCCTCAATAGATTGAATCCCATAGAACTGTAAAATCTTAGTAAGATAGCTGTATCCCATTTCATATGCAGCAAGAGGACCTTCCGAATAAACGGAACCACTAGCTTGAATGTGTAAGGCTTTCTTGCCGGACAACAGACCTAAAGGACCATCTTTGGTATATTTGAACGTCTTACCCGGAATTGAAGTTACATCCGTGTATGCTTTCAAAACCGGCGGGATCGAGAAATTCCACATGGGGGAAACATACACGTATTTATCGGCAGCCACGTATTGATCAACAATCGCCTCAAGACGAGCTACTTTTGATTTCTCGGCGTCAGACAGTTGATCGAAAGACGAACCCGATCGAAGCTTTCCCCAACCGTGTAAAACATCGGCATCAAATTGTGGAATATTCTCCTTGTACATATCCAAATGAACAATTTCATCAGTTGGATTTGCCTCACGATACGCTTCAATAAATGCTTTGCCTACCGCGAGGCTAAAAGATTCCTGAGTATCAAGGGGATGCGCGGTGATGTACAGTACAGTAGTCATGAATAATCAAAACTTCCTTTCTATAATCAAATGAAGTACACTTTCAAGGTTGATCATATACTATATACTTACTTATCGTAAGTAGGCACAATAATGTGGTATAGTATTAAAAAAGGTACTGTAACGGAGGCCAACGTATGCATAAGAACCCTGTCCAATGTCAATTCGTTGCGGCGCTGGATTCGATCGTCGGCAAATGGAAGCCGATTATCCTTTATCATTTGCTTCAAGGTAAACCTTTGCGGTTCAATGAGCTAAGAAGATTAATGCCCGATATTACTCAAAGGATGCTTACGCTCCATCTGCGCGAATTGGAGGAGGAAGAGTTGGTTAAACGAGTCATTTATCCGCAAATCCCGCCGAAAGTGGAATACTCCATCACGGAATACGGCATGAGCCTGTCTCCGGTGTTGGAAACCTTACATCAATGGGGGTTGGCCCATGTTGAGCGAAAACAGTTGAAAAAGGCGAAAAATGAACAAACAGAAACGGACTAGCGCTCAACATTACGCTAGTCCGTTTCATTCTGCACCGAGTCACAAAATATAACGAAAGTGATTACGAGGCTCTGAAACTTAATGTATATTTGAGAAGAAATCATTCATTATGCTTGGGTAAAGGACGGATACCTGTGAAAAAAGTTTTTTATTTCATGGATTGGGGTATCTTTGGGCTCCGCTCCTATAATTATATTTTGCTGTTATTACATATTGTAATGGAGAGTGAATTTTCACCCCGATTGCTCGTAGACGTCGTTTGGCTCTTAGCGGCCTTTACTATTCCTATTTTATTCTGGTTTCCGCAGCTAAGGAAGAACAAGGAATGGTTCATCTTACTTGAACTATTGCTAGGAGGATCTTATTATATTAAATCGTTCACGCAGGCGGATCAGTTGGGAAGTGTCGATTATCTTATCCCGAGTCTTACAATCGGTTACTTATTGACCAGAAAGACGGCCTGGAGCATGCCGGTACTATTGTTAATGCCCTTTACCAGCATGTTATTCGGAAAAGTTACATGGGACCTGGCGCTCGGTTCAAGCTCAGATAACCTTCTTTTCTCTTTTATCGGAATTTGGGTCAATTTCATTGCTACAGCCTATCACGAGAAAAATAAATTAGCTAAAGAAATTGACGAACAAAATAAATTGTTAACCCAATATGCTGCCGAGATCGAAAGGATGACTCTGCTGGAGGAACGAAGTCGTATGTCCAAGGAGATGCATGACACGTTAGGACACTCTTTTATTTCCCTTATTATGAGTCTCGATGCTGCTATTGCGCTTCTAGACAAAAAACCAAATCTAGCCAAGGAGAAATTGATTAGTATAAGAGGACTGACGGAACAAAACTTGGATGAAATGAGGAACATCGTGCACAAGATGGGGGAGGAAGAGAATATAAGTCTAGTAAACCAAGCACAGGGACTCATCAACAACTTTCGAGAATATACCGGAACGGTCATTCGCCTCACGCTGAAGGGAACAGAACGGACAATTAGTTTCGATGTGCGGCAATCGATAATTCGGGTGATACAAGAGTCTTTTACGAATGCACTAAAGCATGGAAATGCATCGGAAATTGAGTTGGAGCTCCAGTTTACTCTATCAACTTTGTGTGTTTCCATTCGAAATAATGGAAAATCTCCAGAAAAGCTTGAGTATGGGTTCGGCCTGACAACAATGAAGAATCGGATTGAGATGCTGGGAGGTACCTTTTCAATCTCCGCCTTGGCGATCACTGGTGCTGAAGTCAGATGCGAAATACCACTGAAARGAGATAAGTTGTATGCCAAWAATTAAAGTACTCATCGTTGATGATCAGGAATTGATCCTTGAAAGTCTAAATATCGTACTAGAGATGGAAGACGATATCGAGATTGTGGGATTGGCTAAGAATGGTGAAGAAGCTATCAACTATTGTGAAAGATCCCAACCGGATATCATCCTCATGGATATAAATATGCCTATTATGGATGGCGTTGTTGCTACAGAAAAGATCAAACCCCGATTCCCGTTAACGAAAATTATTATTCTAACTTCGTACAAAGAAGTTGAATATGTTCTGGCAGCATTAAGTCATGGAGCTGAAGGCTTCCTACTCAAAGCCATCCATCCCAAAAACCTTATAGCCGGCATACGAGTGGTTCACACAGGAGGCACACTCATTTCGCCAGAAATGGCAGACAAAATGATTAAAAGCATGCTGAAAAGTGGTATTTCATCGACTATGGATACAAGGGCCTTGGAACCCGGATTGCTTGAGAAAAACAATGAATTCGGACTTAGCGTCCGCGAAGTCGAAGTTCTTCACAAGCTGGCGTTAGGTTTGCGCAATCAGGATATCGCTAAGGCATTATATCTTAGTGAAGGTACGGTTAAAAATTACATCTCGAATATTTATTCGAAATTGAATGTGAAAGGAAGAAGAGAAGCTGCCTATAAGGCTAAGGAAACAGGGATTATAGATCCTTAAAGAACACGCCATTAAGAAGAATGAGATCATACAATAGATCTGCTCACAGCCGACCGACACCGTAATGGATGTCGGCTTTTATTTGGCTAAAGTCATATGACCAAGATATGACGAAACGGCACTGCTGACGCATGACTTTTTTAACGTATATTGGAACATAAATAGATATCCTGTCAGAGGAAAAGGAGCGATCACTGATAATGAGAAAAACGAATACACCTAACAATGAAGCGCTTAGTGGTAAGAGAAGGTCTACGTTTGTTGCGTTCTTTCAATCCCCCCTCATCTGGATGCTCGTGGGAGCGATTGGGATCATTCTCGCCAATGTGGCATTCAACTTGTTAACCAAAGATTTAAAAGCACCAGGGTCCGTCATACTGACACTTGTCGGATGTGCCGTTGCAATCGTTATCTATTGGCTTGTGATGAAGTATCTGGCGCGGCGTCCGGTTCCCGAGCTTCTGTTCCAACGGCGTGCGATATCGGAAGTTATTGTCGGTGCTGTCGTCGGTCTTATCTTTATCATCGTTTCAACAGCCCTCATCGTCCTATTTAATGGGTATTCATTCAAGTGGGCAAACGAAAACATCGGCTCTATCGTTTGGCCTATCATCATCACACAACTCGGCGGTGCCTTCATAGAAGAATTAATCTTCCGGGGGCTTGCCTTTCAAGCAATTGAAAAAATGGGTGGAAGCCTGCTTGCACTGACCCTAACATCCCTCTTCTTTGGGGTCGCTCACCTAGGCAACCCCGGAGCTACGGCTTGGGGAGCCCTCTCTATTGCCATTGAAGCTGGTGTATTGCTGGGTGCAGCCTTCCTTTGGCGGCGCAATGTTTGGTTTATCATAGGCCTCCATTTCTTTTGGAATGCAATAGAGGGACTCTTAGGCATTCCCGTATCAGGCCATACCTCCCCAGGTCTTTTCACGGTCGAAGTTACGGGCCCGGCCCTTCTCACTGGAGGCAAATTCGGTCTTGAAGCTTCGATAATACCCGTAATAATCAGTCTGTTGATCGCCATCCCTATGCTGATTTTTGCTCGCCGCAAAGGGCATCTCCTATCTCTCCGTCAAGATCCAAAATAATATTCGAACCTGTTGCAAATAATTGAATTTTCGCCCGCCGCAGTGCGGATGGTAACATCTATGAGCGAAATCGAAAGGCACCGTTCAGGTGCCTTTTACTCATCTCGGTATGATTTTCTGGACAGGCATTGGTCATTAAACCCCTGCAAGTTCTTGTCTGAATTTCGCCCTATTTGTGATACGGTTCCCCCCGATTTATCTTCACCGCCCGATAAATCTGCTCCACCAGCACCAGCCGCATAAGCTGGTGCGGCAGCGTCATGCGCCCGAAGCTGAGCTTCTGCTGSGCGCGCTGAAGAACAGCGGGAGCGAGCCCGTTGCTCCCGCCAATAACAAAGGCCACATGGCTCCGCCCGTATGTGGCCAACTTGTCGAGCTGCGTCGCGAGATCCTCGCTCGACCACAGCTCGCCATCAAGGGCAAGCGCGACGACATGCGCGTCCGGCTTCAGCTGCGCCAGAAGCCGCTCGCCCTCGCGGTCGCGCACAATCGCTTCCTCCGCCGGACTCATCGTCTCCGGCGCCTTCTCATCGGGCACTTCCGTGAGCGTAAGCTTCACGTAAGGCCCGAGCCGCTTGGCATACTCCGCGATGCCAAGCACCAAATATTTTTCCTTCAGCTTGCCAACCGCCGCTATCTGTATATGCATAAATTACGTTACACATCCTTTTAAATGTTGCTCCCAGCATAGCAGAAAATAACCCGATATGTGAAGCGAAGCCCCTCATCGCCCAACTGCCCTGCAAATCCTTTATTCTGCTTATTTGACTAGCATTGATTTGTGATAAACTACTGCTAAAGGAGTTGATTGAAGATGGATATTTTTCGTACGTTAGCCGAGGAGAAGATACGCGAGGCCATGCGCAAAGGGGAATTCGACAATCTGCCCGGCGCCGGCAAGCCGCTTCCTCCAGACGATATGGATAACGTGCCAGAGGAGCTCCGAGTTGGCTACAAGCTGCTCAAGAACGCCGGAGTACTTCCCGAGGAAATGCAGCTTCGCAAAGAAATGATCACGCTTGGCGATCTCATATCCGCCTGCCAGAACGATACCGAACGCAAAAAGCTTCAAGGCCAGTTATCCGCCAAGAAGCTTCGCTATCAAACTATAATGTCCGAACGCGGCTGGGCATCATCCGAAGCGTTCATCGATTACCAGCGTCAAATCATACAGAAGCTGCTCGACAAGGACGAGGATTGACTCATAGCACCACGACCATCCATTCCTTCCGTAAACAACAGCCGCCGACCGAATATATACCCGTTACACCACCAGGAAAGTGGCTGCTTCTTCACACAAATCGCACTTGCGCGGCGGATCCCAATCCGCGAACTGCGTTTCCTTTAAATCGACCACGTCCGGCGCATCCTCATACTCATCTACGAATCTATCTAACGCGTTCTCAATATGAGCTTTACATACACAATACATAATCTGCTCGCTTCCTATCCCTAGTTGATAATTTGATTTTGTTCGCTATCTCCAGCATATCAGAAAATGTCGTATGCTGTGAAGTTAAGAAGTACGTTAGAAGTTTCCAATCCAACCACACGATCGCTAATCACTTAACAATCATCATGTTTTTTAGCCCAGTAACGAATCGTAGAACGCTTATTCGCTGTTTCACCCTATATTCGGCATCCTTACGAATCGAGCGAACCTTATTCACCCAAGTACGATGCATTAGAGTGCCATTTCAGAGAAATAAGTGTTTCTGGATTCGCTAACGACCAAATGCCCTCTCCTATCCAACAATAAGCGCTTCTGAATTCGTTAGGCAAAAGCAAACAAACAAAAAAACAGGATCCAAACGGTTGCCCGTTCGAATCCTGCATTCTTTATCATTCATATACATCCTTACTCTCCGCTCAAAGGCTTACTCCTCGTCATCCTTCACGCCAAGCTTGAACTTCGTCGTCTTCAGTTCGCCCTCGCGGTAGAACGTGACCTCGATCTCGTCGCCGATTTCCTTCTGGTCGTACAAGTATTTGCGAAGCTCCATTGTACTGCCGATCGACTGGCGATCCAGCTTCACGATTACGTCGTTGAACGCAAGGCCGGCATCCAGAGCCGGACCGACCGCCTCAAGGACGATGACGCCGTCATACACCTCATCCGGCAGTCCAAGCTCCTGACCGCCTTCTTCAGTTGCCGCCTCATCCTTGTCTTCCGCCTTCGGCGCTTCGCCGCCGTCCTCTTCTTCGGACAATTCGCCTTCGAAAGCTTCCGCCATGCTCTGCTGTTCCCAATATTGCTCCAGGTCCATCGTATACACGCCCAGGTACGGACGCGGCACGAAGCCGTTTTTCAGCAGGCTCTCGATAACCGGCATCGCGTTGTTGATCGGAATAGCGAAGCCGATGCCTTCTACGCCAAAGTCGGCGATCTTCATGCTGTTGATGCCAACCACATGGCCGTTCATATCGATCAACGGACCGCCGCTGTTGCCTTGGTTAATGGACGCATCGATCTGAATAACCTCTTGCTCCCAGTCATACACGCCATCTTGGTTTAGCGAGACAGGAATGATCTGATGCGTCCGGCTGACGATGCCCTGCGACAATGAATCGCCAAGTCCCAGCGGATTGCCGATTGCAATGACGAACTCTGCTGCGCGTAGCGCCGAAGAGTCGCCAATCTCTGCCACAACATCAATGCCCTTCGCATCGATCTCCAGTACCGCTAGATCGGTAATCTGATCTTTGCCGACAATACGCGCCTCGCGCTTCTCGCCATTCATGAGAACCGCCTTCACGGATACCGCTTTGTCGATCACGTGATGATTCGTCACGATGATCGCCTTGCCATCGTTCTTCGATATAATAACGCCCGAACCGACGCCAGCCTCGCGCAGCGTGCCCTTGTCTTCGCTGCCTTCCTCTAGCGCCTCGCCGCCGAGCGAATACATTTGCTCGTTCACAATACTAACGACGGCTGGTCTTACTTTAGCCGACGCTTGAATAGCCCGCTCCGACGCGTCCATCGTCTGGATGACCCCGGCTGCAGCCTTCGCGGAAGGACCGCTTCCGCTATCTCCGCCGCCGCCGAAGAATGCTCCGAACAATAGAGTCGCAGCGATGGCGCTGGTGAAAGATGATACGAAGGCGACCTTTACATTTGACCATTTTCGGCCGCCACTTTTATAAGGAAACGCAAAGTCTTCTCGCTTGCTGACACGCGCGCGCCGAGAAACCTTTGTCGAGTAGAAATCGTCGTCGAATAAGCCCATCGCTATCGCTCCTCTCAATGTCTACCGACATCAAGACTATTTTTTGGTATCTAGGAATGTTTTCGGAAGAATTGACTAAAATAATAATAGATTCGTTAGGAAGCACAATCATTTCTACAGTTTTTGCTGCATCATTTTTCATAGCGATAACGTTCATGTAACTATTCATTCATTGAAGGAGAGAAGCCATTATGAAATCCAAATCCCCCGCTTCATGGGAGCATGTTCAGCTCGTTGCCAAGCTCGCAGATCTGAAGGATGACCACTACCGCACCGTCCTCGCTCTTAGCGCCATGCTAGAGCTGTTCATAGAGAAAGGTCTGCTAACGAGAGAAGAGCTTAGCGCCAAGCAAGAAGAGCTTGATGCACAGATGGAATCGCTTATTTCCGCCTCACTTCATCCCATGGGGTAGGTTTGTCATGGTGCGTCTCGCGCAGCGGATGCTCTTCCTTCTTATAAAATATTCCGTGGTCTTCCAATATAGAATTGACCGTTAATTTCGCTAAGTCCATTACATTATGGTCAAGGCTAAGGTGAGCCAAATAGACGCGTTTCGTTCGATCCGTCATGAGCTCGCACAGCGCCTCGCCTGCCGCTACGTTCGATAAATGGCCGACATCGCTCAATATTCGGCGCTTAATATTCCAAGGATAACGCCCCATGCGGAGCATTTCCGTATCGTGGTTCGATTCGAGCACCAGTACATCGGAATCGATGATCTGACGCTTCACCTTCTCGCTTACATAACCTAGGTCTGTAGCCAGACTCAGCTTCTCGCCCCGCTCTTCGAACGTGTACCCGACCGGCTCCGCCGCATCATGCGAGATCGGATAAGACTGCACCTTCATCGGGCCAAAATCAAGCGCCTCGCCCGTCTCCATAATGACGCGCTTCTCAGGTGCGATATTGCCGACGTGACGCTCAAGCGCGCCCCACGTTGCCTCGTTCGCATAGATCGGCAGCTCGTATTTGCGCGCGAACGCGCCTAATCCTTTAATATGATCGGAATGTTCATGCGTAACGAACAGCGCGTCTATATGATGCCCGGCTATTCCTTGCTCCCGCATGACCTCATCCAGCTTCTTCATGCTGAGTCCCGCGTCGACAAGCACCGTCTTCTCACTGCCTTGCACGATTGTCGCATTTCCCGTTGAACCGCTTGCCAGTACCGTGAATCGTAATCCCATAACCGCCCGTCCTATCCCTTCTGCCCATACATACGGCATACGCACGTATCTATCTATCATTTCTCTCTAGTTTCGCAATATCCTGTCTATCAACGGCATTTACTAGAAATTAGCAGATAAATTCCCGCTAATTGGCTACTTTATTTGATTTTCGCTTCACTTCTTAATAAATAAATGGACGAATCCCCTATATTCTAAACACTAAACACAGGAAGGACTCCCCACCTGCGCTGCGAACCCACTCGCTACCTAAGTCCTACCGTCTCTACTTGTTCCTCATCCGTCGTAACTTCTCCGCTGATCGCATGAACATAATAGATTTGACCGTCCTCCAGCATGACCCGCCAGGAAGGCGCGGACACTTGCTTCTCGGAGTCAAAGATTTGTCCGTGATAGCCCAGCTGTATATCGGTAATAACCGCGCCGTTCGGCAAGTACGTCTCTATCAAGCTGGCAACGACCTTGGCCGCAGGCAACACCTGCTTCGCATCGCCCCTGCTTAGAATCTCGATCCGATCCTGCTGATAACCCGTTATTTTCTGAAAGCTATGATGCAGCTCCAGCTTCACATCGAACATCGGCCGCCCTTCCGTTATACGATGCAGGACGAACACGCCGTCATCGCTAACGAGCTGGTCATAAACATATTGATTCAGCTCAGGAATAATGCTCCCGAGCGTCTTTACCAGTTCCGATTGCGTGAAAACAATCCGGCCGTCGACCGCCGTCTCCAGCATAATCGGCTGGGCATTCTTCCTGCTGTCCGAATGCAGCAAATACGTAATATCGCGAAGCTCCGGGGTCTCCAGCGGCAGATTGGCACTCAGCGATATGCCCTTTTGCTGCATAAGCAGCACCTTGTCCTGCGGCAGCTCTGCCGAATTGACGTTCACGTTCACCTGCTCCCGAATATCGAGCCATAGCTGATAGCCTAACAAAATATTAAGCAGCAGGAACGAGAAAATAAGCACGCTCTTCGCTCTACTCCAATCCACTCGCCTTCACCTCCATAACCGCTTCACCGGTCAATTAATTGTTCAATTCGGCTCCCCGCCGGCCGCTTTATTCGCCAGCAGCCCCGCATTGCTAAGCGAGCTCAGCGAACCGGTCCGTCCATTTCCTGAGCTGCCGCCGAGCGTAAGATTGCCCGAGTTCTCCGCATTGCCTTCCTTCTTCGGTTCTTCCTGCTTCGGAGGCTCATATCCGTATGGATATGCATTCTCGAGTAAATGCTCCGAACCATCCTGCAGCCGTACGGCCCATACAGGGGTGAAACGCATCTTCTTCTCTTCCACCGGCAGGGCCTGCAATGCAGGGAATAACGCAATGACTTCGCTGCGTCGCCCGAACGATTGCAGCGTTTTGCGAAGCGGCTCGCCTCCCGGCAGCCAGCGTTCCTTCCTGCTCTCTTCCTTCACGCCGAGCGTAATCAAGGAACGTGCATATTCGGTAACGACGCCCTGTTGAAGCGCCAATCTCATATAACCGTAATGGAACGGCGCCGATTCAATGACCGGGTAATGCTCGATGTATTGCTGGAACAGCACAAGCTTCCCTTTACTCGATAAGCCAGGATTGACGAAACGATGCACACCGTCCCAGCCGCCATGGTCGTTAATGAATTCAACGGACGCGAACACATTGTCGCTAAGCGCATTTTCAATATTTTGCGGGGCGGCAGGGTCTGTATAACTAATCCACATGCCATTTTGCTCAACCTGCAAGCCCCGTTTGCCGTCCGTATAAATTTGTGAGCCGTTGCGGTCCTCCCAAGTTCTCGTCGTGCTAGGATCGAAGAACAGGTTGCGCTGCATCAGGTCGGGCGAATACGTCTCGTAAGGGTATACGATCTCCGACGCGACGATCGGATTGTCCGGATAATACAGGCCGTCGGCCGTCATCGTATACGTCGGCTGGTATTGGCCGAAGCCTACATAGTCCTGCACGTCGCGCACCGTCAAGTCTGCGCGTACCGATTCATACACCATTTGCCCGTCATCCGCGAAGAAGAACGTACGCACCTCTTCCGTACCCGTCGTCTTGAAGATCCAGATTCGGTTAATCGTCTCGTTCAAGAACAGCAGGTCGCCCTCCAGCTTGAGCAGCTTCTGGAGCAGCTCCACCGGCACGCCGCTATCGAAGCGCAGCTCGATGCCGATATCGTTCTTCCGAACCTCGTCCCAATCGAGCATGTTCGCCGGATTGCGCTGGAAGCCCTTGAATTCCCGCCCCTTGATCCGTTGATTCAAGATCATCTCATAGAACTGGGTACCCGGCAAAATAACCGTATGCTTATTGTCGCCCAAATGAACGATAAGCTGATCCGGAAAGATCACGCTCTCTACACTCATCTCGCGTCCCATCGGTTCAGAGTTTGCATAGTTCTGATCGCTTCGGACGGTGGCGTTAAGACCGGGCATACTATAGGCAAGCAAATAGCTTTGTATCAGGCTGATTGCAACAAGCGCAATTAGCGCCCCCGTTTTGAATCTCTCTATCATGCAATCTCGCCCCCTTCCTGCAGCAATGGAAGCGTGAATGTTACGGTCGTTCCTTCATTGAGTTCGGAATCCAGCGCGATTGAGCCGCCATGCGCCTTCACAATTTCCCGGGCAATCGATAGACCGAGTCCCGTGCCGCCCATGTTCCGCGAGCGAGCCTTGTCCACCCGATAGAAGCGGTCAAAAATACGGCTTAAATCCTTTTTCGGAATACCGATCCCCGTATCCTTCACACTAATAGCGATCGTCCCAGAGCTTTGCTGCTTCCGGGCCGTCAGCTCAATCTTGCCGCCATCGAGCGTGTACTTAATTGCATTCGATATGAGGTTATCGAGTACCTGGTCGATCTGATCACGGTCCAGCCACGCGTCCTGCAAGCCGGAGTCCACGCGGACGGTTGCCTTAATCGACTTCTGGCGCAGCTGGAACGAGAAGCGATCCGCCACCTCGTCGAGCATATCATGCACGTTCGTCTGCCTCCGTCTAAGCGGCGCCTGGTTGGAGTCAAGCCGCGACAGATGCAGCAGATCGGTGACGAGGCGAATCATCCGCTCCGTCTCGTTGCTAATAACGCCGACGAACCGCGACGACAGCTCGCGCTCCTCGAGCGCGCCGTCATTAAGCGCCTCCGCGTAACTCTTGATCGTCGTGAGCGGCGTCCGCAGCTCATGCGAGACGTTCGCCACGAACTGGCGGCGCGAATGCTCCAGCTTCTCTTGCTCCGTTACGTCCTGCAAGACGGCTATCGTGCCCGTAATACCMTTGTCCCGGCGGTGTATCGGCGTGAACGTCACGCGCAGCACATCGCCCTCTTCATCGCTGAGATGCTCCACATCCTGTCCGCGATCGAGCAGCAGCGTCTGTCCGCGTCCTTGCTGCAGCTCTTGCAGCTTCTGCTCGGAGAGGCCCAGCAGCGTGGGAAGCTCATATCCCTCGCAGGAACGTACATCCAGCAACTCTAGGGCGCGGCGATTCCATACGATGATTTTGCCATGCTCATCCGCAGCAACGACGCCGTCGCTCATATTGGAGAGAATCGAAGCGAGCTTCTCGTTCTCCTCCTCGTTGACCGATAACGCATCCTTAAGCCGAATCGTCATATCGTTGAACGCCATGCTCAGCCTGCCGATCTCGTCATCGCCAAGCACCGGCACCTGGAAGTCGAATTTGCCCTCCGCTACCGCCTCGGCTTGCTTCGTCAAGCCTTGAATCGGACTTGTAATCGTATGCGCGAGCAGCACGCCTAGAACGCCGGTAAGTCCCAGCGCAATTAACGTACCCGAGAAAAAAATCTGGTTAACCCGGTTCACCGTGTCATACAGATCGTTCATGGAGGCAACAATATAGACCGCGCCTACGACCTTTTCGTTCAACACGACAGGCTGGGCAATCATCTTCTTATGCATATTGTCTTCATCTATAATTTCTTCTTCATTGTCTCGAATGTTCTGCAAGGCACGGCTAACCGCAAGCTCATTGTTCTTCTTGCCGATATCCGACTGCTGCATCTGCTGCGACGTGGCGACGATCTTGCCGTTCGAGTCCAGCACCTGCACCTCGGCGCCGCTAATACTGAACAAATTGCGCACGACAAGACTAAGCGTCTCGGTCGTATTCTCCGAGCTATCGCTATCCGCTTCCAGCTTCGGCGACAAGCTAGGCGCGGCGAACTTGGATAAGATATCAGCCTGCTCCTTCAAGTTGTTCGTGAAGCTCTCGATCAGCGAGTTTTTGACCGTACTAATAAAGTAGACGCCAATCAGCTGCATCGCCACGAGAATAAGCAGCAAATAGATAATAACGAGCTTTACTTGAATGGTGCGAAAAAAGGATTTCCCTTTCATCCGTAACCAAATCCGCCGGACTTCGGATTACGCATCACATAACCAAGTCCGCGCCGCGTCAAAATATATTCCGGACGGCTAGGATCATCCTCGATCTTCTCGCGCAGACGACGGATCGTCACGTCTACCGTCCGAACGTCGCCGAAATATTCGAAGCCCCATACCGCCTGCAGCAAATGCTCTCTCGTCATGACTTTACCGCTGTTGCGAGCCATGTAGTAGACAAGCTCATATTCGCGGTGAGTCAGATCAAGCGGCGTATTGTCCTTATAGACGACATACATATCCGTATCAATGAACAGGTTGAACAGCTTAAGCCCCTGCTTCTCTTGTTCCGGCGCGGCATTCAGATCGATCTGCTGTCCTCCCGCTCCCGCATCGCCATAACCTGTCGCAGCCGGCTTATTGTGGCGGCGCAAATGCGCCTTCACGCGAGCAAGCAACTCCCTCGTGCTGAACGGCTTCGTTACGTAATCATCCGCTCCAAGCTCAAGACCAAGCACCTTGTCGATCTCCGTATCCTTGGCCGTCAGCATAATGATCGGCATCTGCAGCTTCGTGCGCACCTCGCGGCACACATCCATGCCATCCTTGACCGGCAGCATCAGATCCAGAAGAATCAGATCAGGCTTCTCCTCGAACGCCAATCTGACCGCTTCACCGCCGTCGAAAGCGCAGATGACCTGATGGCCTTCCTTCTCCAAATTAAACTTTATTATATCTGCAATCGGCTGTTCGTCRTCGACCACTAATATTTTTCCGTGCATCGCTACACCGCCCGTATCTTGTCCTTGTAATCCCTTATATTCTAACATACACCCACTCCTCGTTCACAATGAAACTTCGCTCATGATATAAAACGCCTCTAGAGTAAATTCAAGGATGATCGAACCCACAAAAAAAGGAACGTCAACCCCGCTGTGTGCAACAGCGAAGCTAACGCCCCTTTATCTCTATTGGTATGAAATTATAAGTATTATAAGTACCCTAATGGATTAACCTTCGTGCCGTTCTTAATGATTTCGAAGTGAAGGTGGACGCCAGTGGAGTTACCTGTGCTGCCCATTACCCCGATCTTCTGGCCCTTCTCGACAATCGCGCCTTCCTTGACGCTGTAGGAGCTTAAGTGTCCGTATAACGTCTTATAACCGTTCTTGTGGTTAATAATAATTGTCTTACCCGTGCCCGACTTGCTGCCGATAAATTCGATAACGCCCGTATCGGATGCAAGAATCGATTTGTTGCCCGTTAAGTCGATACCCGTATGCATGCGKCCCCAACGCTTGCCGAACTTGCTGGACAGCCTGCTGCCGGAAACCGGCATTGCGAAGTTGCCTGAGCCTTCGCCAAGCACAACTTTCGTGCCCTTCATGACGATCGAAGCTACCGCTTCCTTCAGTACTTCCTTAGTGAGCAGCTCTTCGCTAACGACGTAGCCGTTCTGCTTCACGATCTTATACGTGAGGCGCTTCGAGCCCGGAACGCCTTCCTTGATTACCTTCGATTCGCCGAGACGCATGCTCGCGTTCTTCTGAATCTCAACCGCCGGCGCGATCGGCTCAATCTCAACCAGATTCTCCGACGTTGTAACGGTGAGCTCTGGCTGCAGTACGGTCAGATCAAGCACATCGCCGATCGTAATCTTATCATCCTTGATCCAAGTATTGTTCTCATAGATGACTTGCGGTGAAATATCGAACTTCTGTGCGATACAGCCGACACAGTCGCCTTCTTGAACCGTGTATTTCGTCGGCTTCACGCTGCCTTGAACGAGCAGCTTGTACACATCCTCGGCTTGCATAATGTCGTCCGGCGCGATATCCACCTCGTCGACCACTACGTCTTCTACGAAGCCTACGTCCGTTACTTCCCGGCCAGGCGTCTTCGAAGGCGTCTCCGCCTTGGCATCCGCCTCTTTCTGCTCCGAATCGGAGTTGAAAGACAATACGGATACTTCATTTTTCTTCTTAAGCGAGGCGGCCAGCTCAGGTGCATACTTGCTCTGCACGCGAAGCAATACATCATTTGCCGTCTGCTGATCCTTCACGATTCCGATTACTTTGCCGTCAATCTTCACTTCCACGCCGACCGCGTGTGTCGTGAACATTCCTTCCAGCTTACCAAGCGTTGCCTCGGTCTCCGCGACTGCCTTGAATGCACTTTCACTGGCGTATGTAATCGTGCCGGTATCCAATACCATTTTGATGTCCGGATTCGCTTCTTGCATTTTCGCTGTTTCTTGCTGTATTAGCAGCTCGACTGCCTCAGGTTGGTCTACCGTGCCAACGGCTGTACCATTCATATATACGTTGTAGAATTGAACTGTGTTTGCTTTTACATATTGGCTTCCGCTAAATCCGGCTACAGTGAGGAGTACAAGCGACCCAACGACGATTACAAACGGCTTCTTGCGCCAAAACGGCGAAGTCGTCTGAACGCTGGCGGGCTGTTGCTGCTTCTTGCCATTCAAGTGTTCTGATCGTGCAGGTCTAAAGTACTGGGTCGTCTTGTCCCATACCTTCTGCAGTCGACCCTTGTCCCTGAAAACGGTCATGATCGTCTCCTTTTCGCGTTAAAGCTACTATTTTTTTCTTAATCAACCAAAAAAAGCGAATTATCCTGTCGGATCACTCGCCTAATACTTTAACATATGCCTAACAAATGGGGCAACCTTTACAAACTGTTAAGAAGATTAATATTTTTTCAGAATATTCATCATCTGCTCGTATTCCGCTTTGTCGAGATGCTGTGCCATAATCTGTTGAACGCTTGTCAGCTCTTGTTCCGTTAGACCATCTTCTACATAGCCGGAGATCAATTGCATCGATTCTTGCGGTAATTTGCTCATGAGAAGCCCGAATAACGTTTCCTTGTCGTCATCCGACATTTGCTCCTTCGTTTCTGTCAAATCTTCGGTCGATATTGCCGTCTCTGTTCCGTCGATTTCCCCGCTGTCATCGACTTCCTGATCGGGCTGCGACGGCGATCCTCCCGCTTCCGTTCCTCCTCCGATACCGATATCCGTAAGCGGTGGATTCTCGATTTCTCCGAAAGCATCTTCCGTTACAGGCTCATCGTCCTGCTCGCCGTTGCCGCTTGATGCGGTCGTGTCCTCCGGAGAAGATGAAGCCTCCGGCTTGTCCTGCCCGCTTCCGCCTTCCGCAACATCCTCCTTCGCAAGCGGAGGATCGCTGCCCCACAGCTTGCCCCATACACCCGACATCGCTATTGGCGGCACCTCAAGCGGCAGGTTGAATTGCTTCAGGAGCGTATCTACGTAACTCGTAACAATATAACCCGTCGTCCATATCGATAGAAAGCTTAAGATAAGCCCCGACGCGATGAGCTTGCCCAGCCACCCTACTTTTTTCATCATCTCTGCCTCAATCCCTTCTTGAGCCGCAATCTGTTATCTATCATTATGGTCAACTATAGAGAGAGACATTCCTCATTCCCCTTATAAAAATGGAATTGTCTGCATGTTTTTACTCCCTGATGCGCATTCTATTTGGTAGTTGCTCTGTCAGGAGGTGCGCAATCGTTATGACCGACAATAAGGGTCCCCAATCGCAGCAAAACAGCAAATCGGGGCGCATCTCGCCGCTGCAGCAGTTAGATGAGCAGCGCAAGCTGCTGGCTAGGCCGCTTACCGGCGGTCTCAAAGAAGATATCGACTGTCTGCGGCAGCTATATGCAAGCAGCAAGGACGTCATTTTCCATGAATTCCAGACTCATAGCGGAGTCAAGCTTGCCATTGTCTATATCGATGGCATGACCGACATTAAGGAAATCGACGCGGAGCTGCTGCGACCGCTTAAGAACAATAAGCCGCCGGAGGACGCGGTCGGATGGGAAAGCGTTATTCGGGTCGTGACGCTCACCTCCTCCAAAAGCATTGCGACGATGGATGAGGCTTGCACGCATATTTCAGCCGGGGACAGCGTGCTGCTACATGACGGAGAGCCGACGGCACTCGTATTCTGCATGCCGCTTTGGGAGTCAAGAGCGATCGAAGAGCCCGAGGCAGAAATTGTCGTACGAGGACCTCGCGAAGGCTTCGTAGAGACGCTTAGAATTAATACGGCTATGCTGCGGCGCCGTTTGCAGTCGCCAGCCTTTCAGTTGAAAACATTATCGATTGGCCGATATACGAAAACAAAGGTCGCAATCGCATATATGGAGGGGATAACCGATCCGAGCCTCATAGAGGAGATGGAGAATCGACTCAGCATCATCGATGTGGACGGCATCATCGATAGCAATATGATCGAAGAGATGATAGAGGATGAGCCGCTCTCTCCGTTTCCCCAGCTGCAAACAACGGAGCGCCCGGATGTCGTCTCATCCGCCTTGCTTGAAGGGCGAATCGCCGTCCTTATAAACGGTACGCCGATTACATTAATAGCACCTGCAACGCTAGTTAGCATGATGCAGTCGCCGGAAGACTACTATCAGCGTTCAATCGCCATGACCGGCATTCGCTGGCTGAGGTTCTTGCTGGCCGCTATCGCGATCTTCATGCCGTCGCTATACGTTGCCATCCTATCCTATCATCAAGAAATGATTCCGACGACATTGCTGCTGACGATCTCCAAGTCGCGTGAGCAGATCCCGTTCCCGGCGCTCGTCGAGGCGCTGCTCATGGAGATTACGTTCGAGGCGCTGCGCGAAGCCGGCATTCGCCTACCGAAGCAGGTCGGTGCCGCCGTCAGCATCGTTGGCGCCCTCGTTATCGGCCAAGCCGCTATATCCGCGGGTATCGTCTCCTCGCCTATGATTATGGTCGTCGCGATCACTGGCGTCGCTTCTTTTCTCATACCGAACTATTCGCTCGCGATTGCGCTGCGTATCATTCGTTTTCCGATGATTTTAAGCGCGGGCATTCTTGGGCTGTACGGCATCGTGTTGTCGACCGTTCTCATCATCGTTCATCTGCTCTCGCTGCGCTCATTCGGCGTTCCGTATTTGTCACCAATCTCGCCGTTGCAGCCGGAGCAGTTGAAGGACACGCTTATTCGCGCGCCGCGCTGGGCAATGAATACAAGGCCGCACTTTACCGGCGGGCCATGGAATAAATACCGTCTCAGGTTGCCAAAATCACGCTTGAAGAAGGAATGATACACGTGTACGCCTACCGGCTTGTCCGCCCTGCAGCCGTGCTGCTTACGCTGCTTATCGCAACGTCGTGCCTGACCGCCTGCTGGGATCGGAACGAAATTAACGATCTGGCTATCGTAACCGCTGCGGGCTTTGATCTGGCTGATGACAATAAGATTAAGCTCAGCGTTCAGATCTATGTCCCTGCCAGCTCAAGCTCCGGACAGTCGCTTGGCAGCCAGCCGAGCGGGGAAATAAAGCAAGCTTTCGTCGAGAGCGCGATTGGCGCCAATACGTCGGAAGCAGCATCCCGGCTGCAAGAGCTGCTGTCCCGCAGGCTGTTTTGGGGACAGTCCGACGTATTCATTTTTAGCGAGAAGCTGGCCAAACATGGCTTGAACGATCCTTTGGACTTCCTTATTCGCCATCCCGATCCGCGCGAGCGGGCGAATATATACATATCCAAAGGAAACGCCGACAAGCTGCTGGCCTGGAAATCGAATATCGAGCGCAATAGCGCGGAAGCGTTGCGGGAAATGTCCGTCATTCAGACGGGACTCGACGTGTCGCTGCTCGAGGCGATCGTCGATTTATCGGATGAGGCCCACACGACTCTTATTCCATGGGTACGGATGAAGAAGAGCGGCAATAAAACATCCCCCTACTTCGGTGGTATCGGCTCAATCAAAGCACAGAAGCTGAACTATTTATATGACATCTATCAAGCACGTGGACTGCTATGGCTGCACGATCAGATTGAGATAGCCACTCTTACGACCAAGATCGAAGACAGCAATGGGTATGCCTCAATGGAAATCGTGAGCGGTGACACTAACTTGAAGCCCATCGTGCAAGGCGACAAGCTAGCCGTGAGCGTTCAGATCAAAATAGCGGGCAACATTAACGAGAATACGACGAAGCTTGATGTGACGAAGCCAGAGAACGTGAAGATGCTTGAGAAGCAGTTCAGCCTGGAAATAATGGAAAGGATTGAGGGGGCAGTCAAGATTGCGCAGCAAACGAATACGGACGTGCTAGGGTTCGCCGATCAATTCCATCGCCATCATCCGCAAGTATGGAAGAAGAACAAGCCGGATTGGGACCATGTTTTCCCCCAGGTAGAGGTGAAGTATGACATCGACGTAACGATACTGCGGATCGGCTTGGTAGGTAAGAATAAAGTGCTGAACGACGGGATGGAACAATCACAATGAGCATAACCGGGCTGGTTTATATTACTGTCGTAACGGCCGGACTGTTTCTTCTGCAATGGAAGCAATTGCGCGATCCGAAATCCAAAGCCGTGTTTGCCGCTCTCATGGTCGTCATGTGGGCTCTCGCGGTCGTCGTCGCGTATGATCCGACGTTGCCCGGACCCTATCAGCTCGTGGAATCGGTCATAGGAGCATGGATTAGGGACAGCAATTAATACTGCGCATTTATTAGAAAAGAGGGAACGATCTATGCCGAAAACGTTCATATCCGCCTTTCAGCTCTGTGTGCTCATGTTCCTCTCGCTCATGGGAACGGCATTCCTAACCGAAGTCAGCTCGGCTGCGCCAACTGCCGGCCACGACCTGTGGGTCGCTCCGATCTGGGGACTTGCCGGCGGTCTGCTGTGCATCTTTGCCTGGATCAGTCTGCATAACCGATATCCCGGCATGTCGCTAGTGCAATACGCCGATCGAATCGTTGGTCCGGTTGTCGGCAAGCTGTTGTCGCTGCTCTTTCTGTTTTACGTAACGTACGCAACCGCTTATATGCTGAGACAATTTTGTGATTTTATCAATATATCCTTTTTGATGAGAACACCGCCTATCGTGCTTGCGTTTTGCCTTATTTTGCTGTCCGCAATCATTATTTGGTGCGGCGTTGAAGTTCTCTGTCGTTTAGCCGTATTTTTTCTGCCGTTTCCGTTCCTACTTTGCGCCCTCATATTTTGGCCCTTGTACAGTGACTTGAAACCCGTCTTGCCCCTATTCGAGAACGGATTACTCCCTTCGCTTCAAGGGGCGTTTGTTTTGCAAACCTGGTATGCGATGTTCTCTTTGATAACCTTCTATTTGCCTTCGGTAGGAAGAAACCAAAAAATTAAAGGATGGAGCGTAACCTCGACCGTTATGTTATGTCTCATGCTCGTCATCATCAATTGGCATGTTGCTTCCTTCCTCCGGCATGCGACAGAGATATATCTATATCCCGTTATGGTCATTAGCCGATACTCCTCATTCAGCGAATTTTTTGAGCATTTGGAATCGATCGCGATGATGGTCTGGGTCGTCTTAGTCATTATTCGGGTTTCATACGGCTATTACTGCTTGGCCACGGGAATGGGACAATGGTTCAAGCTTCCCGATTTGAAGCCCGTTATCATTCCAATGGGCATGCTCCTTCTCATCTTCAGCTTTTGGGGAATGCAGAGCTCTCTTCAAGTAACACTTAATCGTTGGATCGTCCCTGTATTTTATATAACCTGCGCCATCGTGCTGCCGCTTCTGCTTCTGCTAATCGATTTATGCCGGAGAGGGCTTCACCCGAATAAAAAGGCAACGGAGTCTTCTCACTCTAAGGATGAAGCGGAAGGAGCCTCCCTTTGAGCACCTATATCGCCATTCTGTTGGTAGCTGCAGCCACTACCTTATTCGACCTGAAGTGGCTGACCAACAAGCGGCTCATTATCAGCTATGCCGTTGTTTATGCGCTCGGTCTTACTCTAGGCATCTATATCTTGCTATTTCCGCATACGCCAGGGCCAGCGCAGTGGTATATTCGGATATTCGGCGGATTAAGCCGCGCTATATTTATTCAATCGTAGCACCTACACACGGAATGACCGGGGGGAACGAACATCATGCTTGACCATGGCAAAATCCAATCTTCTCAGCTCGCGTGCATGATCTACTTGAGTACGCTAGCCACCTCTATGATATTAGCCGCGCAATTTGCGTATATCCAAGCTAAGACGGACATGTGGCTTTCTCCGGCGCTGGCCTCGGTAACAGCCTTTTACCTGATTGCCATCCTCGTCTATATGCATCGATTATTTCCCGGGCGATCGCTCGTTCAATACAGCGAGGAGCTGCTTGGCGTCTTTGCCGGCAAGGCAGTAGGCTTCATTACCCTTCTCGTGATGCTGTTGATGAACGCCAACCAGACGAGACTGTTCGGCGAAGTGATGTCGGCCTACTTCTTCCGCGAGACGCCGCCCCTCGTCATCAACCTGTCCTTAATACTCGTATGCGCGATTGCGGTTCGCTCCGGCGTAGAGGTCGTTGGCAGGCTCGCGCAGCTTTGCACGCCGATTATCGTCATTCTGATGCTAATTTTCTTTTTGCCTTTTTTATCTGAAATTGAATTTGACCGCCTGCTTCCGATGCTGCAGCAAGGCATTGTGCCTGTTCTAAGGAGCTCCGTCTATTTGCAAGTATGGTTTCCGATGTATATCTTCATGACCTTCTTCCTGCCTTATGTCAGCGATATCGGCAAGGCGAGAAAACACGGCTTCATCGCCGTATGCGCCACGACGGCTTCACTCACCGGCATGATGCTTCTCGTATTGCTCATTCTCGATCAATCGACGTCACTCTTTAGCCACCCCTTTATGATCCTTGCCCGATATGTGGAGGCTTTTGATTTCATCGAGCAATTCGACGTCTTCCTCATGATCTTTTGGGTGCTTGACGTGCTCATTCGGACCACTGTCATCCTTAGCGCCACCTGCCTTGCCGTTGCGCAGTGGTTAAGAATGTCCGCTTACAAGCCGTTCGCCTTCCCTCTAGGTTCCCTTACGCTGGCTATTAGCGGATGGGGCACGCCTCGTATAATGGATTATAACCAAAGCGGGAATTATATTATGTTCATCTACATCATTGGTTTCTTACTCATTCCAACGCTTTTGTTTTTGGTATCCCTCATTCGAAAGCCGCATTCGACGACTAGCGATAATGCGCAAGCAACYGCCGATTCCGGGTAAAAAAAGAGCTGCCCATATCGTGTATGGGCAGCTCTTATATTCACATTAAGCGAACTATTATTAGTAGATCGAACGCACAATGTTCGTTTGCTCGCGATTACGGCCTACCGAGAAGATTGCGATTGGAATGCCTGTCAGCTCGGATACGCGGTTCAAGTAGTTGCGCGTATTTGTCGGCAGATCATCAAGCGTCTTCGCGTTCGTAATATCTTCGGACCAGCCTGGATATTCCTCGTACACCGCTTCGCACTCAGACAGCATCTTAAGGCTCGCTGGGTAATGCTCGATCAATTCACCGCGGTATTTGTACGCCGTACAGATCTTAACCGTATCAAGTCCGCTCAGTACGTCAAGCGAGTTGAGCGACAAACCTGTGATGCCGCTAACGCGGCGCGCATGGCGGACAACAACGCTGTCGAACCAGCCGACACGGCGCGGACGGCCTGTAACCGTACCGTACTCATGTCCTTTATCCCGGATCAATTGACCAATCTCGTTATCTTGCTCGGTTGGGAACGGACCATCGCCGACACGAGTTGTGTACGCTTTGGCAACGCCGATTACTTGTTGAATCTTCGAAGGGCCTACGCCCGAACCGATACATACGCCGCCAGCCGAAGGGTTGGAGGATGTAACGAACGGATAAGTACCTTGGTCGATGTCGAGCATAACGCCTTGAGCGCCTTCGAACAACACTTTGCTTCCAGCATCGATCGCATCGTTCAGAATAACGGATGTATCCGTTACATAAGGACGAAGCACTTCAGCGAAACCAAGATAATCAGCTACGATCTTGTCAGCATCAAGCGGTTCTCCGCCGTATACTTGTTGGATCAGGTGATTCTTCTCCAGCATAACAGCGCGTACGCGGGTTTCGAATTCTTCCGCATCCATCAGATCGGATATCCGAATACCGTTGCGAGCCGCTTTGTCCATGTAGCAAGGACCAATGCCTTTGCGTGTTGTACCGATTTTATTGTCGCCCTTGCGATCTTCCTCAAGGCCGTCCAATACGAGGTGATACGGCATAATGACATGCGCGCGATCGCTGATTTTCAAGTTTTCCGTTGAGAAGCCATTGTCATGAATATAGTTAATTTCGTCGATCAACGCTTCAGGATTGATAACCATCCCGTTGCCGATGACGCATACTTTATCGTTATTGAATATACCTGACGGAATCATCGTCAGCTTATATTTTTTATTATCAATGAGAATGGTGTGTCCGGCATTGTTACCACCTTGGTAACGAGCGACGACATCGGCTCCCTCAGCCAAATAATCAGTGATTTTGCCTTTCCCTTCGTCTCCCCACTGCGTACCGACAACAACAACCGTAGACATAATCATACCCCCGTCCGGCGTTTAAGAACACCGAAAATTACCGTCTCACAGCCTATACCAGCTATGATGCCCTGAGGCAGCCCAGCTGATACAAAGCAAAAAGACAGCATTATTAGTGTAGCAGTACGTCATAGATAAGTCAAACGAAAAACGAACAATTGTACAGTCGCCCATACAATTGTTCGGATATTTACGATGCTTGCGACGGATCCTGATGAGCTCTGTCAATACTAACAAATTTATTGTAGTTTTTGAGAAACACCAGCTCGACCGTTCCAACCGGTCCGTTACGCTGTTTGGCAATGATGATCTCGATAATATTCTTTTTCTCGGACTCTTTGTCATAATAATCGTCACGATATAAGAACGATACAATGTCGGCATCCTGCTCGATCGATCCCGACTCCCGAAGGTCGGACATCATCGGTCGCTTGTCCTGCCGCTGCTCAACGCCACGGCTGAGCTGCGACAGCGCGATAACCGGAACTTCCAGCTCACGCGCGATATGCTTAAGCGTACGCGATATTTCCGATACTTCCTGCTGCCTGTTCTCTCCCGCTTTGCCGCGGCCTTGAATGAGCTGCAAGTAGTCGATCAGAATCATGCCAAGCCCTTTCTCCTTCTTCAAGCGACGGCACTTGGCGCGGATTTCCGCTACCGTAATGCCGGGCGTATCATCGATGAAGATTTGCGCTTCGGACAAGGAGCCGATCGCCATCGTAAGCTTCTCCCAGTCGTCGCCCTCGAGATGACCGGTACGCATCCGGCCGGCATCGACGTTCGACTCGGCGCAGATCATACGTTGTACAAGCTGCGCCGCGGACATCTCCAGAGAGAAGATGGCTACTGTTTCTCTAGCCCGTACGCCAACGTTCTGCGCAATGTTCAGCGCGAACGCCGTCTTGCCGACGGATGGACGTGCCGCCACAATAATCAGATCGCTTCGCTGGAAGCCGGACGTCATCTTGTCCAGATCGACGAAGCCGGACGGAATCCCAGACGTTCCGCCCTTGTTCATATATAAGTGCTCGACCTTCTCGAATACCTCCATCAGCACATCGCGGATCGAGATGAACCCGCTGCTGGAGCGGCGGTTCGAGATTTCAAGAATTTGTTTCTCGGCATCGCTTAATAGGACGCCCACATCCTCAGAGTTTGCGTAGCCGTCAGAGACGATATTCGTCGCTGTACGAATCAGACGGCGAAGCATCGATTTCTCTTCTACGATCTGAGCATAATAGTCGACATTGGCTGCCGTCGGTACGGAATTGGCCAGCTTCGCCAAGTAGCTGACGCCGCCAATTTCCTCAAGCACTTGCTTATCCTGCAGATGCGCGGTTAACGTGACAAGGTCAATCGGCTGATTGGTCTCGCCAAGCTCGATCATCGACTCGTATATTAGCCGATGGGGACCGCTGTAGAAATCCTCGCTTCGCAGGCGCTCCATGGCGGTAATAAGCGCTTCAGCCTGCAGAAGCACGGCCCCGATAACAGCTTGCTCGGCTTCCACGTTTTGCGGCGGAATTCGATCAAATCTCAGCTCTTCTTCCATCACTTACCCTCGCTTCCTTCTTTCGATGTTGCTTTGCTTATTCTTCTGCTGCCTGTACGTTCAGCTTCGCTTTCACTTGCGGGTGGAGCTTAATCGGTACTAGCGTAACACCAAGCGTACGAATCSGATCTTCAAGCTCAATCTTGCGTTTATCAATCTTAATGCCAAGCTCTGCAAGAGCCTCGCCAATTTGTTTGCTTGTAATAGCGCCGAACAGTCTGCCGCCTTCTCCCGCCTTCGTCTTCACGACAACGGTCATCTCGCCAAGCTTCTTCGCGAGCGCTTCGGCATCTTCTTTCTCCTTGTCCTTGCGCTTCTGCTCGGATGCGTTCTGAACTTCCAGCGTCTTCAAGTTGCCGTCGGAAGCCAGCTTCGCTAGACCTTGCGGCAACAAGAAGTTGCGTACATAACCTTCGGAGAGCTCCTTCACGTCGCCTTTTTTCCCTTGTCCCTTAACATCTTTCAATAAGATCACTTTCATTCAAATAACCCCTCTTCCGCATCGATTTCTTTTAATACTTGCTTCAACTTCTCGGCCACTTCGCCTACGGTTCCTTCAAGCTGCGCGGCCGCATTTGTTAAATGTCCGCCGCCGCCCATTCTTTCCATTACAACCTGTACGTTCATATGGCCTAGCGATCTTGCGCTAATGCCGATTAATCCGTCGGCCCGCTCGCCAATGACGAACGATGCCAGAATATCCGTCATATTAAGCAGTGTATCAGCAGTCTGCGCGATAAGGAGCTGCGAATACTTGCGTCCGCTCTCCGTTACCGCAATAGCGACATGCTCATAGAGCACCTCGGCATGCTTAATAATTTCGGCCTTGCGTACGTATTCCTCCAGATCTTCCTTCAGCATCCGTTGAATCATCATGGAATCCGCGCCGTTGCGGCGCAAGAACGATGCCGCCTCGAAAGTACGGGCGCCGGTGCGCAGCGAGAAGCTCTTCGTATCGACCGTAATGCCGGCTAACAGCGCTGTAGCTTCCCGAATATCAAGCACGACACGCTCATGGATATATTGCAGCAGCTCGGTAACTAGCTCGCATGTCGATGATGCGTAAGGCTCCATATAAACCAATATGGCGTTCGAAATAAATTCCTCGCTGCGGCGATGATGATCCACCACCACAATGCGATCGGTTTGCGACAGCAGCTTCGGCTCCTTAACCATGGACGCCTTATGCGTATCGACGACAACCGCGAGCGTATGCGGCACGATAAGCTGCGCCGCTTGCTCCGGCGTCACGAACCGCTTCGCGAGCCGCTCGTCTTCCCTAATAAGAAGCATCATCTTATCAATTGCCGGATTAACGCCCTCAAGTACGATATAAGCTTCCTTGCCGAACAGCTGCGCTGCTTTCAGCACGCCGATGGCCGCTCCAATCGCGTCCATATCCGGCATCTTATGACCCATGATAACGACGTTGTGGCTCTCCTTGATCAAGTCGCGCAGCGCATGAGCCACAACACGCGCTCTTACGCGCGTCCGCTTCTCTACTGCGTTCGTCTTGCCGCCGTAGAATGATTGGCGCGCGCCAACCTTGACCGATGCCTGATCGCCACCGCGGCCGAGCGCAATGTCGAGGCTCGTATGCGCCCATTGGCCAAGCTCGATGATATGCTCCGCCCCTGCTGCGAACCCGATACTAAGCGTAATCGGAATTTTCTGCTCGCCTGTCATTTCGCGTACTTCATCTAGAATAATGAACCGGGACTGCTCAAGCACCTTAAGCGTCTTCTGGTCCGTAATAAGCAGGAAACGATCGGATGTGAGACGCTTCAAGTAAATATGATACTTCTGCGCCCATTCCGTAATCTCAGTCGTTACCTTCGATAACAGCGTACCGCGTTGATGATCGTCCATTCCGGTCGTAACCTCTTCGAGATTATCGATCATGACGACGCCAAGCGCCAGCTTCTCTTCATCGTAACGTTTGCTAAGCTGCCAGCGCTCTGTAATGTTCTTCACGTAGA
The DNA here is from genome assembly GCF_052115185.1 of Paenibacillus sp. 2TAB19. Taxonomy (NCBI): domain Bacteria; kingdom Bacillati; phylum Bacillota; class Bacilli; order Caryophanales; family Paenibacillaceae; genus Paenibacillus; species Paenibacillus sp. 2TAB19. Next base: position 58,248 of record NZ_JBFRGE010000017.1, read on the forward strand.
GAATACGTTCCTTCGGCTTGAATATAAGCTCATACACCTGCGAGCCAACCGTAGCCTCAATCGTACCCTCGCGTTCCTTCGCTTGTTGCAGCGATGGGAACAGCTCCGTCAGCGGACAGCCGATCACCGATTCTTTGCCTACGATTTGCGTGATATACGGATTATGCCACTCGACGGCTCTCTCTTCATTATAAATAATAATACCGAAAGGGAGCTCGCTGATAACATCGTTGCCCGCCTTCTTAACTCGATAAGACAACGTACCTAGGTAGTTCTCCAAGTCTCTGCGGAAAGCCCGCTCCGCCAATATCGTATAGACGAGTACAGCCCCCGTAAAGAGCAGTCCAATTAACCCCAGCAGCCACTCATACCACGAGAGCGCAAGCGTCATAAGAACCATCAATACGAAAGACCATACCTGGTGCATCCCATGCCACCGTGTAACCAAAAACTTCGGCATTTCTAATTCGCTCCCGTGTTATGATTTGACAAACGACTTCCGGATCGGAAAGGCAGTATCCAGCAAACCAATCAAACAAAGAGGCGGGAATAGAAGCACTGGAATTGCGATAAGAATCGGTACGGCTCCATTCCATTTCCGATGATAAGCGAGATAGAAGAAAAAGCCGATCGTCTGAATCGAAAATACATAACCGAGCAATGGCACCAAATTGGTCAGCGCCACGGCAAAATAAGTTTCGCTCGTGCTGGATGTGAACATCTGCATTACGTAGGTAATCAGGTAAAGGAACACGAGCAAGCGCGGCAGACGCCAGTCCTTGGCCTTCGTGAAGGCTGGCACTTCAAGGCCGCTGCGGTTCACAATACGTCTTGCCAAATACTGCGTTAAGATCGCATACAGCAGCGAAGTCATCATGAACGTAAGCGGAATCGCGTTCACAATCGTACGAATCATCATTTCTGTCGTATCGGAATTCCATTCCTTCGGCAGAAGCCCTTGCGCGGTAAGATCGGTAACCGTAGTACGGATCATCGAGCTAAGCTCTCCAATAATGGAGGTATCCAGCATCGTCTCCGATATGAGCAGCAGAAGCATCATTTGCGCCAGCACAACAAGCGTTACGGTACGTATGACGCTGGACGCCCTTGACTTCATCTTGTACATTATACCCATCGCAATCGATGGCAGAACGAAGAACAAGCCGACAATCAGCACCGGCAGTCCAATCACCCATGTGGCGAGCGCGAAGGGAATAATAAGATGGATGGCGAACGAAGTCTTCGGCAGAATCGCGTACAACACAACAATTGGCACCATCATGAACATAACAGTAAGAACATTGAGAAGCGGCACAGCAATAGACATTAGTAATAAGAGTGCCACGAAGCTCCATAGCACTGGTTTCAAGCCGGTTTTCAAACCGTTCACCTCTTGCGCATGTAATCTGATATTTGGGCGAAACTTTACAACTCATTATAGCACAAAAGCAAAACATATCACGCACTACAGATTTGGCGTCGATTGAATACAAAAGAGGCGAAATCCGATTATGAATTCCGCCTCTATCCTACGAGATAAAGCAATTAATTAGTCCTGCATCACATTATTATGTTGTTCAAAAATCAGCTTCTCGCAATAATCGATAATTTCGCTCCTGCGCACAATGCCGATGAACCGGTTCATATCGTCCACGACAGGGACAAAGTTCTGCGCCTTCGCGAGCGAGATAAGATCGTTCATATTGGAGTCGATTCGAACCGAACGGTTATTCATCCGCAGCGGCACCTCCGACAGGCTGATCTTGCTCGTCTGGTCGAAGCCAAGATCCGTTCGGCTCTTCAAGAACCATAGCAGATCGCCCTCCGTCACCGTTCCAACATAACCGCCCTCATCGTCTATGATCGGCACCGCCGAATAACGATGATACTCCATTCGCTCCAGCGTCTGCCTGAGCGTCGCATCGACCGTAACGGTCACAACCTCCTGCTTCGGAAGCAAAAAAAACGCAATATTCATTTAGAAAACAACTCCGTTCCGTATGCTCTGCTATAGTCTAGAGCGATAACAGCCGTTTTAGCTTACTCTACTTCTTTATTCTCGCTAGAGAGCGATTGTACCTCTTTTTCTTTCTGAGCCATATATTTCTCGGGCAGTTGCAGCGCAGCTGCCGGCGTATCTTCATTCAACCAATTGTCGATCATAACCTTCACATTTGACAAGTCCTCTTCATCGGCAAAATAATACCAAATCCCGCCGCTGACGAGCCTTCTGCCCTCTCCCGTGAGAGAATGGCTGTAGATATGGCGCTCCTTCGAAAGCAGCAGCGACTGAGCCAGGTCAAGCATTTGGTCAGGACGCATATCCGTCTCGAAGTTGTTGCCCATAATATCGATCAGCTCCGGAATCTTCGTCCACTGATTCATGCTCGACGCCTTATCCATCATCGCGCCGAGGAAGGTCTGTTGTCGCTCCGTCCGGCTAATATCGCCGCCAGCATCCTCGCGGTAGCGTACATAATAGAGCGCATCTTGCCCGTTATAGCTGCTCTGCCCGCCCTTGATCGTGAACTTCTCATGGTTCGGATCCTTATTAACGATGTCCTCTTCTATCGGAAGCGAGATGCCGCCGAGCGCGTCAATCGCCTCGCGGAAGCCTTCGAAGTTGATCGAGGCGTAGTAGTTGATCGGCGCATCGAACAAGTTCTCCACCGTGTCCATCGCCATTCCCGCTCCGCCGAATGCATACGCATGAGTAATTTTGTCCTCTTTGTCCTTGCCTACGATTTCCGTATACGTATCCCGAGGGATCGAGACCATTAGCAGATTGCCGTCAGACGGCCGTACGACCGTATAGATCATCGTATCCGAACGCCCAATCTCCTTGTCCCGCTGATCGACCCCAAGCAGCAGCACGGAGAACGGATCCTGCTCCTCTGCAGTAAAGGTTACCGGCATGGGCTCGCGTCCAAGGACCGGTTTATATGTTTTCTCCAGCTGTTTCTCTATTTGTCCGGCAACGAACCAATCGAATCCTAGCGCAGCCAGCGCGCCTCGATTGAAATAACCTGCAACTGCAGCGATGACCAATATGGCAGCTGTCGCCGACAGCCATTTATACTTTCTTTTCATAGCAGATTGCTCCCATTCACTCTGTTGTCACTTTCGCTCATCTTACATTCTAGACGATCTATTATAACAACAGGTTACAAAACTTTTACAACGGATTGGTGGCAAATGTGGAAAAATGCAGATAAAACTTGTAAATGATTAGAAAATTAAAAAGAGGTCTATTGGCTCTCGGCATCGAATACAATCATTGCATAAATATGTTAATAGGAAAGGGTGATCAATAATTATGCAACATCCATCCATCAATCCCGACAGCTCATCGACTGGTCTTGATCCCAAGGTTGCAGCATTGCTATGTTATTTAGCCGGCTTCATTACAGGCATCATCTTCCTGGTCATCGAGAAGCAAAGCCGTTACKTCAGGCTGCATGCCATGCAGTCGACCGTTATTTTCGCGGCAATCTTGATCATCAACATCGTTTTGGGCTTCATTCCGTTCCTTGGCTGGCTGCTCGGACTTCTGCTATCGCTGGCTACCTTCGTGCTTTGGATTGGTCTTATGGTGCTGGCGCTGCAAGGCAGAATCTACAAGCTTCCTGTAGTAGGCGACTTCTGCGAGAAACAGCTAAGCAGGTTCTAAACACAATGCTCTCAGCAGCTATCTTACTAAACGCAGCGCTAGCCTAAACCGTGTTTTCTTCGATCAGCCTTCGTGAGACTGGCAACAACGAGCTCATAGGAATGATCAATCATTGCATGCAGCTCCTCCTCGGACAAGGAAGCATCGATATGCACGGTATTCCAATGCTTCTTGTTCAAGTGATAACCAGGCTTCACGGCTTCGTGCTGTTCGCGCAAGTTTTGGGCGATGACGGGATCGCACTTAAGCGAGATCGATTGGTCTCCGAAAAGTGCGAACATTTTGCCCGCCACTTTCATGACGAGCGGCTCCGGCCCGAACGGAAAATCCCGTCTCGCACCTGTCAGCTGCTCACAATATTGGATTAGAGATTGCATGTGTGTACCTCCTCCAGAATCTTCTTTATTGCTAGGCTTATATAATCGCACAGCCCCCGACTTCTAATCAAGTCGGGGGCTGTTTATTAGCTCACGTATCTTGGCGCTTAAAGTTCTTTCTCTTCGTTAAGCGCCTTTTTCCAATCATCCTGGACACTGCCCTTCCATAGCGAAACGCCGGAGCGATAGGCTGCTCTGCCGTTCAAATGTCCGGCTACCGGCGACGTTAGAAATACGAATACGATGCCGAGCAGCAGCTTCGCGCTCGTATGCTCCAGATACAGCATGAAATATAGGAACACAGCTGACAATATGATAAGCACGCCGAGGGTTGCGCTCTTCGTTGCCGCATGTGACCTAAGGTACACATCCGGCAGCCTGACAAGCCCGAATGCGCTAATCGCACTAATCAAGGCTCCTGCTACAATCATCGCTCCAATGACGAGCTCACCAATCCCGCTTATCGTCTCCATGCTCAAGAACAACACCTCTTTCTATATATCTTGCAAAGGCCGTCGTGCCTATAAAGGTGACAATTCCGATTACTAATACAATGTCGAAATAGGCGCTAGTCCGGAGCAGCATGCATATGATGGCGATCATGGATAGCAAAGTGACGCCAATCGTATCGAGCGCTGCAATCCGATCCGGTATGGAAGGGCCTTTCAACAGTCGGTACATACAGCCTATGACAGCAATACCCAGTATGCTTAGAGCCGCATATAGCATCGCATTCAACACGGTCTCGTCACCTCCATAATCGCTTTCTCGAAGCTGTCCTTGATTTGCATGGACAATTGCTCGGCATCGTCTACATTCATCGCATGGATATACAACGTGCCACCGCTTCTTGATACATCAAGCGTCATCGTGCCCGGTGTTAAGCAGATCAGACAGGAGAGCAGCGTAACCTCCCAATCGGACTTCAACTCCGTTTCAAGCGCAATAATGCCCGGCTTTATCGTCAGCTTAGGACGAAGAATGTGGACCAGCACGTCGTAGCTGGATACGAACAATTCTTTGATGAACAACAGAAGGAGCTTAATGACCGCCCACAGGCGGATTAAATAATTAGGTTGCGGCCAGAATCGGTGCAGCAAGCCGATACTGATTGCCCCGATCACATAGCCGATAAGGAAGCTCGTTCCTGTCCAGTTCTCGTTCAGAAACATCCAGACAAAGGAAATCATAAGATTCAATAGGATTTGCTTAGCCATCTGCTCTACTCCTTTAATACCGCATCAATGTAGCGGGAGGGATCAGTCATTGTTCCGCCCGCCTCATTGACGAAGCCGTATATCCATTCGGAGCCAAATCCCATTGCTATGACCAGAATAAGCAAGCCTGCTGCTGCCACGGTCATGCTCCTTGGAATGACTTTAAGCTCCCCTTCCTCAGGCAGCTTCTCTTCGCCCCAGAAGGCGTACATGAACATCCGGATCAATGAATACAGCACAATAAGGCTAGAGATAAGCGAGACGGCGGCCAAGCCGTATTGCTCTGCTTCCAAGCCCCCTTGAATAATGAGCAGCTTGCCAGCAAAGCCGCTTAGCGGCGGAATTCCCGCAATCGCAAGGGAGACAATGAACAGCATCCAGCCAACGAGCGGATATCGTTTGATTAAGCCGCCCATCTCCTTCAAGCTGCTCGTTCCCGTTAGGTAGACAATAATCCCTCCTACAATAAACAGCAGCGCTTTGGCGATCATATCGTGAACCAAGTAGAAGGTGATTCCGTCCGCCCCCGCCTTTGTAGCGGTTGCTAGTCCGTATACCATTAAGCCTACACTAATGATGACGTTATAATTGATGATTCGCTTCACATCCAAATAAGCGATCGCCCCCATGGAGCCAAGCGCCATCGTAGCCCCCGCCATCCACCCGAGCAAGCTATGGGTAATAGCGGGATCATGGTAGAACATTAGCGTGAAGGAACGAATTAGAGCATAGACGCCAACCTTCGTAAGCAAAGCTCCGAATAAGGCCGCTACAGCGGCAGGAGCCGCCCCATACGAGCCCGGCAGCCAGAAGAACAAGAACAATCCCGCTTTCAATGCGAATACGATCATTAACAATACGGCAATGACATTCAATACGCCATCCTGCCCCGCTTCCGCAATTCGGACAGACAAGTGTGCCATATTCAACGTTCCTGTCACCCCGTATAAGTAAGCGACTGCAGCAACGAACAAGGTGGACGATAAAATGTTAATCAGCATATATTTCAAGGTTTCACGCAATTGTCGTTTCGTCCCCCCTAGCACGATCAGCGCATAGGAGGAGATGAGCATAACTTCGAAGCAAACAAATAGATTGAACAGGTCGCCTGTTAGAAACGAGCCGCTGACCCCTACTAGCAGAAATTGAAAAAACGGATAATAATAATGCCGTTCCCGCTCATTGCCAACAGAACGAAAGGAATAAATCAAGCAGAATATGCCCACGATCGACGTAGCGGCGACAAGCAGCGATGCTAGAGAATCAGCCACGAAGACGATGCCGTAAGGTGGCGCCCAGCCTCCCATACGAAGGGTCTGAATGCCATCCTCATGTACCTCGTATACGATTTGACATGCAGCTGCAGCATTAAGAAGAAGTCCGAACAAGCTGATTCTCCGCTGCCATGCGATTTGATTTTTCATAAAAAGCAGAACAACTGCCGTGCAAAGCGGAATGAGCAGCGGCATGATTAGCAGATTATTCATCTCCATCCCCCTTTAACTGCTCCATGTCGTCAGTTCCGAGCTTTTGGTACGCTTTATATGCTAGCACGAAGAAGAACGAGGTGACCCCAAAGCTGATTACGATTGAGGTAAGAATAAGCGCTTGCGGAATCGGATCCACGTAGGCATCCGCTTTATCCCCCAGCAGCGGAGCTGCACCGGTTTTTAATCGCGACATCGTAAGCAGCAGCAGATGAACCCCGTGCGTCAGCAAAGAGGTTCCTAATATAATGCGCAGCAGACTCTTCGAAAGCAGCAAGTAAACGCCGACCGTAAAGAGGACGCCTATCGCCAAAGACATATACAGCTCCATCTCTACTCATCCCTCCCAATCGACAATAGAATCGTCATCGTAATGCCCACGACCGTCAAGTATACGCCCAGATCGAACAAGAGAGCAGTTGCCAGCTCGGTCTCTCCTAGCAGCGGCAGCTGGAAATACCCGAATGAATGACTGAGGAACGGAAGTCCGAATACAAATGAACCGATACCCGTTAACAAAGCTACCGTAAGACCCACCGCCGTCAACCTGCGATAATCGATAGGAATAATGGTTTCGATCGCTTTGATTCCGAACGCCATCGCCATAAGGACAAGCGCTGAAGCTGTCATTAGCCCGCCAATGAATCCTCCGCCGGGATGATGATGCCCAGCAAGGAATAGATACAAGGAAAAGATCAGAATTATAAATATAGTAACCTTGGATATTGTCTTTAGAATGACATCATTGCTTCTAGCCGGTACAGCGTGCAGCTTGCTGCGCAGCGTATGAGAACCTTCCTCGGTCGTTTCCTCTCCCTTCAGCTTCAGCTTAATGAGCGCGTATATTCCGAAAGATGCGATCCCGAGCACGGTGATTTCAAGCAACGTATCGAAGCCGCGAAAATCGACGAGAATGACGTTTACGACATTTTTGCCGCCGGCCAGCTTATAGCTATTTTCCAGGAAATATTCCGCTATCGATTCGAAGGAACGACTGCTGCTCGCGCTTAATGCGATCAATGTCATTACACCCCCTACGCCAACGGACACGAACAGATTGGACAGCTTAAACCGCAGCGCGACAACCTCCTTCTTCAGCTTCGGCAGGTGATAGAAGCATAGCAGGAACAGCGCCACAGACACGGTCTCTACAATCATCTGTGTCAATGCCAGATCCGGCGCACGGAAGATGACAAAAAACAGCGTAACCATGTAACCTGCTGTTCCCGTCAAAATAATAGCTGCCAGTCGTGAGGTCGCAAAAGGAATGGCTAGTACAGATGCAATCAATACTGCAATGATTAACCCCTCGTAGAGCGACATGGGCGCATAATTAGAGAAGTCGAAGGACATCGCCGAGGTTCTAATCATTGTCATAATAAGTGCCGCAATAAGAAATCCGAATATATAGACCAAGTAGTGCCGTATGGAGCCTGTCATGTATCGATTCGTTAGACGGTTCGCGCCATAATCAGCATAACGAACCGTGGCATCATACATTCCATTCATCGTGATACGGCTGAACAACGGACCGTTAATTACTTGGAGACGGCGATGAGCGCTGAACAACACCATTCCAATAGCAACTACCCCCATTGTCATGAACAGCTCCGGCGTCCAGCCATGCCACATCTCGATCTTTACTAAGAATCGATTGCCCTCTTGAAGCAAGCTCGGATGAATAGCTGCCATCGCAGGCTCAATAAGCGAGTAGGACAGCAGATTAGGGAACAGCCCGAACACGATCGCAAGCGATGCAAGCACAACTGGCGGAAGCAGAAGTCCTAGAGGAGCTTCATGGGGCTGCTTCTCCAACTTCTCGAATTGCGGCTTGCCCGTGAACGTTCGGAACAGCAGCAGCATGCTGTACACGAATGTGAAGACGCTGGCCATCCAAGCTATTACCGGGAAAACAACACCAAGCGTTTGCAGGTTAAACAGGTTCAGCTCCAATATGTTCAGCACACCGGTAAAAAACATCTCTTTGCTTAAAAAACCATTGAACGGCGGTAAGCCGGCCATTGAGAACGTGCCGATCAACGTAATTGAGAACGTAACCGGCATGACGGACATTAGTCCTCCCAGCTTGCGAATATCGCGAGTTCCTGTCTCATGGTCGACGATACCAACAACCATGAACAACGCTCCTTTGAACACCGCATGATTGATTAAGTGAAAGATGGCAGCCATCGTAGCTTTCGTATAGAATACCGCTCCGGCATCTCCGCCGAGAAACGCTGCCGCTGAGCCTAGTCCGAGCAGCGTCATGATGAGACCGAGCTGACTGACCGTTGAGAAGGCCAGCATCGCCTTCAGATCGGTTTGCTTCATAGCCCGGAACGAGCCGTAAATTAAAGTGATAATTCCGATGACAGATACAAGCCAGAACCATACCTCGTGTCCAGCGAAGAATGGGCTGAATCTGGCTACGAGATAAAGTCCTGCCTTAACCATTGTTGCTGAATGCAGATAAGCGCTAACCGGCGTTGGAGCCTCCATCGCATCGGGCAGCCAGATATGAAATGGAAATTGCGCAGACTTCGTGAATGCGCCGAGCAGAATGAGCAGCATAGCAGGCAATATAAGCGGATTGCCGACATGCTCGGCTGCCGAACCGATGATTTCCCTCATGCTGAATGTTCCAGTTATCAGATATAGAAGGACAAAGCCTGCGAACATCGCCAGCCCGCCGCATACAGTTATGAGCATCGACTTTAGCGCCCCATATCTCGACTTCTCGCGAAAATGCCAGAAACCAATGAGCAGAAACGAAGATATGCTCGTAAGCTCCCAGAATCCATACAGCACCATCAAATTATCGGAGAGCACAACACCGAGCATCGCACCCATGAAGAGAAATAAATACACGTAGAAGATTCCTATTGCTTCTTTGGTTTTGGATAAATAAAAGACCGAATACAGTACGACTAACGAGCCAATGCCCGATATGAGCAATGCAAACAATAATCMAAGACCATCTAGGTAAACCGTAAAGTCCACGCCAAGCGACGGTATCCACTCAACAGAGCCTGCTATCGTATTCCCATCCTGTACAGAATTTATTTGTGAGCAAAAATAAATAAACAGCAGCACAGGCGCCGGAAGAACAAGCCACCCCGTATGAATGCCGCGCAGCAGCTTATTCAAGAACGGACTTGCGAACGCAAACAAAAAAGGGAGCATAATAGTAACATGCAACAAAACCACTTTACAGCCTCCAATCGTTTATATATCCTTCCTACATCATTTCCAAATTCGTCCTACTGTACGTATGAATGCGCATATTAGCAAAAAAACGCAAAAAGAGCCCGCTGTTGGCAGGCTCCTCCGATAAATCCTTATATACAATTGTCGTTAAACTTTGCTCATCTCAGTATAACGTCGACCATTCAGGTTGTCAAAACAAATCGCGAGGAATGAAACGGTGCTGAATGGGGATTACTTCTTACTATAAGGAGTGATCGCTATGCCCCGGCTTCAAATCATCGTTTGTACGCTCGTCATGCTCGGTATGATCGCCCTTGGCGGTATTCTGAACGACCATATGGCTGCTCAGACCAGTAAGGCTGCATCCCGATCCCGATCCGATGTCATCCATTCAACTGATCACAGTTATTCCATACAGGAGACATCGCCCTACCGTGATATTGGAGTCTGGCGCAGCATGCCTTACGAGCCAAGAGAATACGTCAAGATCGTACAACTGCCAATACCGTGAACGAAAAAGAAGCCCAGGGAGAATGATCTCCTTAGGCTTCTTATCTATTCCATTCGACTATTCAGTCGTGTATGGAAGCAATGCGATTTGACGCGAACGTTTAACAGCGACAGTAAGCAAGCGTTGGTATTTCGCGCTTGTACCCGTTACACGACGTGGCAAGATTTTGCCGCGCTCGCTGATGAACTTCTTGAGCAAATCAGTATCTTTATAATCAATGTGAGTAATTTTGTTCACAGTGAAGAAACATACTTTACGACGTTTGTTACGGCCGCCTTTACGTCCGCTGAACTTACGTTCTGGACGCTCATCTCCGCCGTTATCTCTTTGCTTGAAAGCCATGAGTCATATCCTCCGTTTCGCAATAAATTAAAATGGCAAATCATCTTCCGAAATATCAATCGGGCGTCCGTCATCCTGGAAAGGATCACGGCTGTTGCTATTCGAGTTATTACCGGAACGATTGCCGCCGCCATAGGAAGAGTTGCCTCCGCCGTATGAGCCGCCTCCGCTGCTATTGCTTGTACCGCCGCCGGTAGCACTGTACCCGCTGCCGCCCTCTTCACGCGCTCCGCCTTCTTTGTTGGATTCCAAGAACCGAACGTTATCAGCGATAACTTCCGTCACGTAGACGCGTTTGCCTTCGTTGTTCTCGTAATTCCGCACTTGAATGCGTCCTTCAACCGCTGTTAAGCGGCCTTTGCGTAAATAGTTGGCGCAAGTCTCAGCAAGCTGCCGCCAAGTTACGACCGGAATGAAATCCGCTTCGCGCTCGCCCTGTCCGCTCGTGAACGGACGGTCAACCGCAATCGTAAACTGCGTTACCGCAACACCCGCAGGCGTATAGCGAAGCTCGGGGTCTCTCGTCAATCTGCCAATCAGTATAACACGGTTCAACATCGTTTCCGACCTCCCAATCGCTTGCGTTGACTAGACTTAAGCTACGTCTCTGACGATCAATGTACGGATAACTTCATCCGTAATCTTCATGACGCGGTCAAGTTCATTCACAACTTCAGTCGTTGCGTTGAAATGTACCAGTACAAAGTACCCGTCACGAAGCTTATTGATCTCATACGCAAGACGGCGTTTTCCGATCACGTCTGTTTTCGTGACTTCTCCACCGTTGGAGATAATGCCATTGAATTTATCAACGAGAGCTTGAAGAGCCTCTTGCTCAACGTCTGGACGAATGATGTACATTACTTCATATTTGCGCATATTGTTTCACCTCCTTTTGGACTAACGGCCCCATAAATGGAGCAAGGAACGAGCCATAGGCTCGCATCTCTATACTATATCAAATTGAATACCACATGACAAGTGCGCTTTACTTGTAAAATAAAGAAGAGCCGTCCCTCGTTCGCTGCGAAGGTACGGCTCTTTTAAATTTATTACTTCACGATGCTTTCCAATACATCGTCGATGACTTGGGAGAAAGCTACCGTTCCCCCATACAGCCAGCTCGACGAAGCTGGATACTCATAGACATTGCCGCTTTTTACAGCCGGAATCTCTTTCCAGATCGGATCGTTAAGCATCTCGGAACCTGAATCCTTGTCGCTGTTGATCAAGAACAGATGGTCAGCATCAAGCTCCGCCAGTTTCTCAAGCGAGATCGCCTTCCAGTTGCCGCCTTCTGTAGCGGAAACTTCTTTAACGACCTCTGGAACTGGAATGCCGAGCTCTTCATACAGCAAGGAACCGGTAGACAAGCCTTCACTTACCATGTAGAAGTTTTTTCCTACCAGCCAGATCGCTGCCGCGGATTCGCCTGGTGCTGCTGCTGCGATTTTTTCCTTCGCTTCTTTTGCTTTGGCATCATAGGTCTCCAGCGCCTTCTTAGCTTCTGCATCTTTGCCCAATACTTCGCCAACCTTGAACAAAGCTTCGCGCCAGTTGTTATTGATGTCGTCACCAAGAACGAACGTAGGAGCGATTTTGTTATATTGATCGTATTTTCCTTCAACCGTTGAAGACATGCCCACAATAATAAGGTCCGGCTCCAAAGCAGTTACCGCTTCGAATGGAAGGTCATGCGCCAGTGTAGGCACGCCAGCAAGATCACCTTGCAGATAATCCTGAATTCCGTTCGGCACTGACCATTGCGCTACAGGTTTAACGCCTAGAGCAACCAAGTGATCCTCTAGGTAGGATGCGATAATGCGTTGCGGATCCGCAGGAATCTTCACTTCGTTGCCTAGTCCGTCCACTAACATTTTCTCTTCCGCAGCGGCCGATGCATCCGTTGCAGCAGGTGCATTCGTTGCCGCATTACCGGCATTTTTATTATTATCGCTTGCGCCGCATGCTGCGAGCCATAACGACATAACCATCAAACTAATCAATACGAATACAAATTTCTTGTTGCGTAATAACAAGGTACTTCCCCCTAATAAGTAAGTTTCTTATGAACGCACAACACGGCACGTCTTCTATACCTTTAAAATGATAACAATTCTCATTATCAAAGTCAATCGTTCTAATTTCGGCAAATTTATGAACGTACATGCGACAACCGTATTCTGCTACTTATGTGATGAGCGTTTACTGCTCATACTAAAATCCGAGCGACCATAGACAGGTGCTCAGTATTATCAATTCAATAAAGCTGGAGGCGATCGGCATGGGCGAATGGACATTATTTTCACCGGGCGACAAAGCTCCTAATGACGGCACTTATATTGAGGATGGAGTCAATTCGTATCATATGGGGATTCAGAATCCGAAGAAAGTAACGCTTAGTAAGGGCCAGCGCTTTCCCGACACGTCGAATCATGAACGCAAGTGGAAACGAATGGGTCATTAATTTTTTTGTAAATGTGATGAATAGTAAAGCGGATATCGGGTCATATTAATATCGACGGTGATTAGAGAGGTGTGGTTCCGTTGAACCGTTTGGTGAAAGGGCCTTTAGAGGATTTCGTCCACTCAGTTTAGAAGCGGAGGGTTGTGCCAAAGACTACCGTCTGTAACACACGCGCATTCGAGCAACCATATATACACCGTTCAAACGGATATGTATGTCTGTGCTCAAAAGGGTAATGAAGCTATCAGCTGATTTGTTCCGATTGACGAATGATGGCTCATGCTTTCTGTAATTTGTAGTGTGAATTGATCGACTCAACTTATCAAACACCGTCCAAGGAGAGAGCTCGCGAGAGCTCTCTTCTTGCTTGTAGTTTCATTGATGCCAAGCTTTAGCTGGCCGATCAGCCGGATATCCGTTTTCGCTTCTGTACGCTTTACGCTCGGCGGTAAAGTCCCACCACTGCTTGTCGCTGCCCGGATGATGGGCATGATGGACAGCCAGTCGCATCACATCCTCTACGCAAGGATCCATCCAGACGCCATGGAGCTTCTCTAGACGGTTAACAAGCTCCTCGCCGCCCTCTCCCCCATCTTTAATGTCCTGCAGCGTGTGGAAGCCCAGCTCTACAAGATTATGCGCTAATGATGGACCAATAGAGGGTACTCGCTGAAACTGTGCTAAGGCGCATAGCAGACTCGCCCTGTCTTCGCTAATGTCCAGGCTCCCAGCCATTTCAGATGGGCTGTAATCAGCGATCTGAGCTAACTTGATCTTTAGCGTTCTAAGGCGCTTACGTTCATCATCGGTTAACGGCAGCTTTGGCGTACTCATTGGTTGTACCCTCATTTCTCTTCAATATTAAGACACAAAAAAAACGATCCGCGTGCGAACCGTTTGACTGTTAGTTATAAGTGGCGGAGAAGGTGGGATTCGAACCCACGCACGCTTTGACACGCCTAGCTGATTTCGAGTCAGCCCCCTTGGGCCTCTTGGGTACCTCTCCGCATTCAAGACAAAAATTATCTTAACATATAGGACAGACTATTGCAACACCTAGCATGAAATATTTTTGATCTCGCAGTGTGCCTATTTATTGCTGCTCTTCCTGTGCCTTTGTCCTAAGTACTTTTTTCATGTTTTTCTCGAACTTCGCTCGTGGCACGAGAACGCTATGCTTGCAGCCTACACATTTGATTCGTATATCCATCCCCATGCGTATAATCTCCATTTCATTCGATCCACAGGGATGCTGCTTCTTCATTAGAACAATGTCCCCAAGCTCGAATTGCTTACGCTCCATCCTTCACGCCTCCCTTCTCATTCCGTTGAAAGGTAACCATCCTCGGATACGGAATTTCGATCCCATTCTCATCAAGCGCCTTCTTAATCTCAATATTCAGCTTACGCGCCATCACTGGATGTGTATTCGGCTTGCATTCAGCTATGATTCGAACCGTTACGCCGGATGCCGCAATGGTCTGAATACCGAGCACCTCCGGTGCATTAACCAAATTTTCATCTTGCATGCCGGCCATCGTCTTCCGTATAACTTCAAGTGCGCGATCGACGTCTTCTTCGAAAGCGACTGCAACATCGACAACAGCGAGTGTATTATTGATAGAGAAGTTCGTCACTTCATTTATCATTCCATTCGGAATAATATGTATCTCGCCTGTCCAGCTTTGTATCCGAGTCGTTCGAAGTCCGATCATCTCTACCGTCCCTTTGAACTGGCCCGTCTGGATAACATCGCCTACAGCGAACTGGTCCTCCAAGACAATGAAGAAACCCGTAATGACATCCTTCACCAAGCTCTGCGCACCGAACCCGATCGCAAGCCCAAGTACGCCTGCTCCTGCCAGCAATGGCCCTAGATTTATTCCGAACTCAGACAATATGAGCATAGCCGCTATAAAATAAATAACGTAAGAAGCGACGTTATTCATGAGCTTGCCGACCGTCGTCATTCGCCTGCCTTGACTGGAAGGCCGCTTCGCCTCCCGCTCCAGCACAACACGGTTAATCGTCTTATGAATAATCCAAACGGCAATCCGGCATATAACCAGAATAAGAACGATTCTCAGAACTGAAGTGCCAAAGCCTTGCCATAGTTCCTTGTCCGTCACCCAATTTACACTGTTTGTATACAATTCTCGAATGGACATTGGAACCATCCCTCCATTGCCTTTAATCCCCTGTTAGCCTCAGGCTAACCTATATGTCTATTTGGACATATCCTGCAACCGTATCCGGCTTGAATATGCCTCTTATTTCTACATGTTCCTGCTCGATGACATCCTTAACCGTCTCCATATCCTCTTCCGGAAAATGAATCGATAAGGCGCAGCCTGCCGTAATTTCTTTCGGCGTTGGACAAATATCAATATCAACATCAGCGTATTCCAGCAGCATTTCCGCCCGTAGCGCCTGCTGCGTGGAGTCAAATGCGATTAGCATACGCACCTCCAGCATTTCAGTTCGTACTTTTTTACTATGTGAGCCTACGTATAAAATGGTTGTCCTATCCATATACTAGTATCATATTTGCAATTAGCGGAGGGATTCTATGAAGCTACCATTTATGAAGGAAACACCTTTGAAGGTACCTTACACGACCGCKAATGTAGTCGGGCTGCTCGTTAACCGGATAACCTCAATGCTCGATGAACAGGCTGGCAAACGCCCTCTTGTTATTGTATGCGTCGGTACTGACCGCTCGACCGGCGATTCGCTAGGTCCGCTTATCGGCACTTCCTTGTCCAAATTCAGAAGCCCTCATTATGCCTTGTTCGGTACGCTGGAAGAACCCGTTCATGCCATGAATCTAGAAGAAACTCTTCTAGAAATCAATCGCCGATTCCATAAGCCCTTCATTATCGGCATTGATGCCTGCCTCGGCCAAGTATCGAGCGTTGGCTCTATACAAGTCGGCTCTGGTCCGGTTCGTCCAGGCGCCGGCGTGAACAAAGACCTGCCTCCTGTTGGCGATATGCATATTACGGGCATCGTTAATGTTGGCGGGTTCATGGAGTATTTTGTCCTGCAGAACACTCGCTTGCACCTGGTTATGAAGATGGCAGACATCATTTCGTTAAGCTTATTTACCGCTGTAGCTAATTCAGTTCATATTGCGTCCAGTACCCGTGAACAAACCGCTGCCTCCGAATACACATCCCATTTGCATCTATAAATGATAGGAGTCCATAAAACCGCTGTGTGGCCCTTATTACTTCGCTGTCTGAATCGCTTTTCGTTCTTCAGGTGTTAGCGGATACGGGGACTCGCCCTTCTCAATTGGTTTGGCATACACGTACGTATTTTCTCTGCTATGAATGCCCGATAGTACAGCCCCGTCATTGGATTCATTCACTATGGCGATGGAGAAGCTTAAGTCGCTTCCCTGCTCTGCGAATGCATTATAACGAAGCACACCTACTCTGCCCTTCTGCTGAGGCAGCGCTTGCTCTACTGTAGCGAGCTGCGTCTGCAAACGTTCAATCGTTTGGGCTTGTTTGTTCAGCCCATCCTTCATTTCAACGATTACATCTTCGAAGTTTGTTATGCCCGTATTCCCCATCACTTCAGTATATTGTTTCCTTAATCGTTTCAACCTACTGCCAAGCACCGCGATCCAAATGAATAAAATAATAACGAATAAAGCAACTACTGCCGTTACTGCATTCATCGGATTTGTCGTCCAGTCTTCCATGGTTGTCTTCCGCCCCCATTTTAATTCTACAATCCGTAGTTCTTCGTTATCTCCGTCATCGCATTCGTCAAGGCATCGACTTCATCCTCAGTTGTGAACAAGCCTACACTTGCTCTTATTGCACCTGTAGATGTTGTTCCGGCGCATGCATGTGCGAGCGGCGTACAGTGGAAACCCGCCCTTACTGCAATGCTATAATGCTGATCAAGTATGAAGGACAACTCAGACGGATCAATTCCATCTATAATAAAAGCAACAATTCCTGTACGCTGCTCCCCAAGCTTTGGACCTAACAGCTTCAACCCCGGCACTGTACTTAGCCCCTCCATCATTCGCTGAGCGAGCGTCCATTCTTTAGTATGGATGTTCTGTACTGTCTCATTCAACACATACTGTACGCCGGCTCTAAGCCCTGCTAGGCCTGGCGTATTCTGCGTGCCCGCTTCATACCGATCCGGCCTTACCTGAGGCTGTTCACGCGCCTCAGACTGGCTTCCAGTGCCGCCATGCAGCAATGGCACCAGATCCACCTCAGGATCGATATACAAGCCTCCTGTGCCCTGTGGGCCAAGCAATCCTTTATGTCCTGGAAATGCCAGCAGATCAATACCCATCCCTCTTACGTCCACCGGAAGAATACCTGCGCTTTGYGCTGCATCTACAAGAAGCTTTATGCCTTTGCTTTTCGTCAACTCAGCTATCTTATCTATGGGTATAATCGTTCCGAGCAGGTTCGAACTGTGATTAGCAACGACTAACGTTGTATTGGACTGTATCGCTGCGGCTACATCGTCAATATTAATGTTCCCTCGTTCGTCCCCTTCTACATACGTCACTTCAATGCCAATCGTTTGCTCTAAATAATATAGAGGTCTTCTTACTGAATTATGTTCAACGGATGTCGTAATGACATGGTCACCTGGCTTAACCCATCCTTTAATCGCCATATTTAGCGCCATCGTTGTATTGGAAGCGAATGCGATGTCATTTGGGTTTTTTATATTAAACAGTTTGGCAAGCTGCTTGCGTGTATCGAACAATACGCGACTAGCTCTTACCGCCATCGCATGACTGCCTCTCCCTGGATTAGCAGCATCATGGAGCATAGCCTGTACAACCGCGTCTGTCACCTGTGGCGGTTTAGGCCACGAGGTAGCGGCATGATCTAAATATATGAGCGGCTGTTCGCCATTCCCCACTCCAATCACTTCCTTCTATAAAATTCGTTACTAATATACCTTTTAAGGCATAACAATGGCATACCTTAGTTTAATCTTTCAAATCGAAGATTACAACTCGGGTATGCCATTGTTCAGMAGGTATTATGCCATGTATTGAAGCAGCTCCAATAGTCGTTCCAAATCCTGTTTGCTATAGTATTGGAGCTCGATTTTACCTTTATCCTTTTGCTGCTTAATCTTCACTGTCGTCTTAAACCGATCTCGCAAAGATTCTTCCAAATGATCGATATACGGATCGCGTTTTTTCTGGCTAAGCTTCGTTTTGCTTTCCGGTTGCTTGGCATCAAGCTTCTGTATCGCTTCTTCAAGATCACGAACAGTCCACTCTTGACTTACGATGCGATCAGCGAATTCTCTCTGAATCACTTCGTCCTTAATACCGACCAACGCCCTCGCATGACCCATTGATATTGTTCCACGTGAAACATTATCTTTGATTTCCGTCGGAAGGCTTAACAGTCGAACGAAGTTTGCAATATGGGAACGAGATTTGCCTACCTTCATTGACAACTCTTCTTGCGTTAACTTGAACTTATCCATAAGCGCTTGATAAGCAATAGCTGTCTCAATCGCATTCAGATCTTCACGTTGAAGGTTCTCGATGAGGGCAATCTCCATTACCTGCTGATCGGAGAAGCTTCTTACTACTGCAGGAACGGTTGTGTTGCCGCAAAGCTGAGATGCACGGAAACGTCTCTCCCCTGCAATAATCTCATATCCCTTAAGCACAGTGCGAACGATGATCGGCTGAATAACGCCATGCTGCTTAATGGATTCAGCTAATTCCTTAATGGAATCCTCATCAAACGTTTTACGCGGTTGATATGGATTCGGTCGTAGCTGTGCTAACGATACATCAATGACCTTATCGTCATCATTGACAGATAGCGATGGTATTAGTGCGTCTAATCCTCTACCTAGCCGCTTGCTCATACGTTATCACTTCCTTCGCGAGTTCAAGATAAACTTCCGCGCCTTTGGATCGTGGGTCGTAGGTGATAATCGCTTGCCCGTGTGAAGGAGCTTCGCTCAGACGCACGTTGCGCGGAATGATGGTTTGGTACACCTTTTGCTGAAAATACTTTTTGACTTCTTCGATGACTTGAATGCCAAGATTGGTTCTTGCATCAAGCATCGTAAGTAATACGCCTTCAATTTGAAGTGTCGTATTAAGATGTTTCTGAACAAGTCGAACTGTATTCAATAATTGGCTCAGACCTTCAAGCGCATAATACTCGCATTGAATTGGAATCAGAACGGAGTCAGCTGCCGTTAATGAGTTAATCGTCAATATACCCAATGACGGTGGGCAATCGATAAGAATATAGTCGAACTGATCTTTGACCATGTGCAAAGACTTCTTAAGTCTAAGCTCACGCGAGATCGTAGGTACTAATTCAATCTCAGCACCTGCTAGCTGTATGGTTGCAGGAATGATTTTTAAGCCAGGAACGTTCGTTTCCACCATAGCATCCTTAGGATGGACTTCATTAATAAGCACATCATAAATACAATTGGCTACATCCGCCTTGTTGATGCCAAGCCCGCTCGTTGTGTTTCCTTGGGGATCTATATCAACGAGCAATACCCTTCTACCCAACGACGCTAGACATGCAGCCAAATTAACGGACGTAGTCGTCTTACCGACACCGCCCTTCTGATTGGCAATAGCAATTATTTTGGACAAAACTGTCTCACCTCTTATGCAAAACTATTATAAAAAACCATACACAAGCGAAATACTTGTGCCTCTACATTGTTGAAAATACGGCTACAAATGGCATCGCCGCCCTCAGCGAGGGCGGCATCGAGCATGATTCATTGCTGCATTGCGTAACCGTGCCAAGCAGCTATATGTATCATTTTATAACGAATATAAGTATCGATCATTGCTATCTTTTTGGAATTTGGATGACGATTTCATAATGATCGTCATGATCCTTCTCGTTCGTCTTAATTTGCAGACCTGAACCAGATACCATCTCAATCGATTGACGGATCGTATTCAACGCAAGACGTACATCTTTCGTGAACGATATGCGCTTAGCTTTCTTCAGCTTCGTCGACTCTTTCAAAAAGGCGATTCGAACCTCAGTTTGCTTCACATTCAAATCTTTAGTTAGTATTTCGTCMAAAACTTTATGCTGCAGCTCTTCATTATCCAAGGAAAGAAGTGCGCGGGCATGTCGTTCTGTAATTTTTCGTTCCGCTAGCGCTTGCTTGATGGTGTCACTTAACGCCAACAATCTAAGCTTATTAGCGATGGTTGATTGACTTTTGCCAAGCCGCTGCGCCAAGCTTTCTTGCGTTAATTCATGCAATTCAATTAGCTTCTGATAGGCTATCGCTTCTTCTATAGCGGTTAACCCTTCACGTTGCAAGTTCTCAATAAGAGCAATTGAAGCCGTCTGGGAATCATTGAATTCTCGCACAATGCCTGGAATCGTATCGTACCCGAGCTTAGTTACAGCACGCCAACGGCGTTCTCCAGCAATAATTTCATACCTGCCATTACGCATACGGACCACAATAGGTTGAATAACACCATGAGTCTTAATCGTTTGGCATAATTCATCAATACGATCATCATCGAAGATCGTACGTGGCTGGAATGGGCTCGCATCAATATCCTGAATCGGAATCTGACGAACCTCTTCTTGCGCGATGCGCTGCTCGGATAAGCCGAATAAACGAGAAAATTGTTCTTTCATATCGATAATTACCACCCGATCATGAGATAAACCTTCCAAACTATCCTATTTTCTTGCTATCACGCTACCATTTTTACGTAGGGAACCACATTTCATTGATGATGATTATCCTGTAAAGTTTAATTATAAACCTATTACCAGGCATCATCAAGCACGATCAATCAATCCTGTAGTCATAGGACTTAGAATGAATCATGCTCTGAATAATAAACCTACTGATTGGTAGAAATGCTTGAGGGACGACATGAAAGAATGATAGATTTGAAGGTTTTTGCAATAAACTCGCTTTAACAGCAGGATTGGATGCTCCAGACTATCCATTAGTTAAGCGTTAAGCAATCTAGCTTAATCAACTATAGTCATGGTATAAGCGGAGCTTCCTCCTCTATTGTGATGTTAAGCGTTAGAAACTGTCGCAACTACGAGCCAACAAGCTTATATCACGTCCATTACATCCATAACATTATAATTCGACTTAATGAGGTCTATCTCCTGCTTGATAATCGTTCAATTCCATATAAATGTATAAATGCTCAGCAGATCATTTTGAATGTTCCACGTGAAACATTCATCACTACATCTTAACCAATAAGCGGCTGCTTAAGTGGTGTTCCTGCTTTTCTTGGGTATTTACGAGGAGTCGCGTCGAGCTTCTCTATAATGACGATATGTCGTTCCGATTGTTCATTCGGAAGCTGCAGCTGATGCTGAACTTTAATCTTCGCCTTAAGCTCACGCAAGCTGAATGACGCCTCTCGCACCTCTTCCTCCGACTGGGAGCCTTTCATAGCAGCGAATAGTCCGTTTTTRCGAACGAAGGGTAAACAAAACTCATTTAATACATTCAATCTTGCGACCGCTCTTGCGGTAACTAGATCATAGCTGTCTCTATGCTCTGGCAGCTTCGCAATATCTTCAGCACGACCATGAACACAGGAAACATCCGAAACACCTAATTGCTCCACTAGAAAATTAAGAAACTGGATCCGCTTGTTCAATGAATCAACGATTGTCACTTTAAGATGAGGGAAACAAATTTTAAGTGGAATACTTGGGAAGCCTGCGCCGGAACCAATATCGGCTATCCTCTCAACCTTATCTATATTTACAAAAAAAGAAAGCGACGCCGAATCGTAAAAATGTTTCTCGTATACGGCGTCCCTTTCCGTTATGCCCGTCAAATTCATCTTTTCGTTCCATTCCACTAACAAACGGAAATAGGTGTCGAATTGCTCAAGCTGTAGTGGAGAGAGCGTGATTCCGCTCTCCTCCATACGTGATGTAAACCATTGCAACGTTTGATCCATAAGCTTAACTATCCTCTCGCCGCTATTACGCGATTATAATGCTCAAGATATACAAGCAAGATAGAGATATCCGCTGGCGTTACGCCGGCAATCCGCGAAGCCTGCCCGATAGACAGTGGACGAATAACAGCCAGCTTCTGCTTCGCCTCGGAAGCAAGACCATGAACCTGGCTATATTCGATATCATCCGGGATACGTTTCTTCTCCATTTTATTAAGACGCTCTACTTGAATCAGCTGCTTCTCGATATATCCTGCATATTTAATTTGGATCTCAACTTGCTCTTTCATCTCTTCCGTCAGTTCATGTTCCGATGAAGGTACAACCGACTCCACCATTGCATACGTGATTTCAGGTCTTCTTAACAGCGACAACGCATCGGCACCATTCGTCATTGGAGTCGATCCAGCAGCTGTCAGCATCTCAAGCACATCGTCTGGTTTCACTTTCGTCGACTTCAACCGTTCAATCTCAAGCTCAACCAGCTCTTTCTTGCGAAGGAACTTGGCATACCGTTCTTCTGAAATAAGACCGATCTCATGACCGATAGGTGTAAGACGAAGATCCGCATTATCGTGGCGAAGCAACAGGCGATATTCGGCACGAGATGTCAGCAATCGATAAGGATCATTCGTCCCTTTCGTTACGAGATCATCGATCATAACACCGATATAACCTTGCGAACGATCAATAATTACAGGCTCTTTGCCTTGTACTTTGCGCGCTGCATTAATACCCGCAATGATCCCTTGTCCTGCTGCTTCTTCATAACCGGAAGTTCCGTTGATTTGTCCAGCTGTGAATAACCCATCAACGACCTTTGTCTCCAGGGATGGCCATAGCTGTGTCGGTACTACCGCATCGTATTCAATTGCGTAACCGTTACGCATCATCTCAACATTTTCCAATCCTGGGATTGATCGTAAGATCCCGAGTTGTACATCCTCAGGCATACTTGTGGATAACCCTTGGACGTAATATTCCGACGTGTGCTTGCCTTCTGGCTCAAGGAAAATCTGATGCTTCGGTTTATCTGCAAAGCGGACAATTTTATCTTCAATAGATGGGCAATAGCGCGGCCCAGTGCCTTCGATCGCACCTGAGAACATCGGCGCGCGGTGTAAGTTATCATTGATAATCTTATGCGTTGCTTCAGATGTGTACGTCAGCCAACAAGGCAACTGTTCGTTATCCGACGATTCCGTCTCATGGGAGAAGAACTTCGGCGACTCGTCGCCAGGCTGAATTTCCGTCTTGGAGAAATCAATCGTATCCTTATGGACGCGCGGCGGCGTACCCGTCTTGAATCGGACAAGCTCGAACCCGTGCTCCTTCAGACTCGCGGACAGCCTTACGGAAGGCTGCTGGTTGTTCGGGCCGCTTTCATACATAAGCTCACCCATAATGATTTTGCCGCGCAAGTACGTGCCTGTTGTAACGATAACAGCGCGTGCACGATACTCTGCGCCTGTCTTCGTTGTAATGCCGACAATTTTGCCTTCTTCGACAATAATCTCCTCTGCCATCCCTTGTCTCAATGTCAGATTATCGGTCTCTTCAATCGTTTTCTTCATCGTATGCTGATAGGAGAATTTATCTGCTTGCGCACGCAGAGCATGAACAGCCGGCCCCTTACCCGTATTCAGCATCCGCATTTGAATAAACGTTTTGTCGATATTGCGTCCCATCTCGCCGCCCAATGCATCAATCTCGCGCACGACATGGCCTTTCGCCGGTCCGCCGATAGACGGATTGCAAGGCATGAATGCCACCATATCCAGGTTAATCGTTAAGAGCAGCGTATTGCAGCCCATCCTTGCCGAAGCAAGCGCTGACTCGCAGCCCGCGTGACCAGCTCCAATAACGATAACATCAAATTCACCAGCTAAATAACCCATTATTTATCCCTACTTCCCTAAACAGAACTGTGAAAAGATTTGATCAATTAATGAATCGCCTACTTCATCGCCAAGAATCTCGCCAAGCGACTCCCAGGCCGACCGCACATCAATCTGTATAACATCTATCGGAATTCCCATATTCGACGCCTCAATGGCATCGACGAGCGATTGATTCGCGCGCTTCAGCAAAGAAATATGCCGAACATTGCTTACATATGTCAGATCATTCGCTTCAAGCTGTCCTTCAAAAAACATTTCGCTAATCGCCCGCTCCAATCGATCGAGTCCACGCTCTTCAAGCACCGACATTCGTACGATCGAATCGGCCGAAACGAACTGCTCCACCACCTCAATTTCTAATTGATGCGGCAAGTCAGTCTTATTCAGGATAACAATGACAGAACGACCAGCTAATTGCTCCAATAATTCGCGATCATCGGGCTGCAAAGGTTCATTATAATTCAGAACGAGCAAGATCAGCTCCGCTTCCTCCAGCGCTGAACGCGAACGCTCAACACCAATCTTCTCGACGACATCCTCCGTATCGCGAATACCCGCCGTATCGAGCAGGCGAAGCGGAATGCCGTTTAACGTAACGAATTGCTCGATCACATCACGAGTCGTACCCGGTATATCGGTGACAATCGCCTTGTTCTCTTGCGTCAGTACGTTCATGAGCGAAGACTTTCCAACATTCGGGCGTCCAACGATAGCGGTCAATATACCTTCTCGTAATATTTTGCCTTCGTTTGCCGTTTTTAACAACTTCCCGATTGACTCAATCGCAGAGCCGCATTGCTCTCGTATATAAGCACTCGTTAAATCTTCAACATCATGCTCGGGGTAATCAATATTAACCTCTATATGGGCTAGCAGCTCAATAACCGTTTGCCTAAGCGCCTTAATCTGCTTCGACAGTGCGCCCTCAGCCTGCTTCCTTGCTACCGAGAATGCCCGGTCCGACTTCGAACGAATTAAGTCGATAACTGCCTCGGCCTGCATCAGATCAATGCGTCCGTTCAGGAACGCCCGCTTCGTGAACTCCCCCGGCTCCGCCGTACGGAAGCCCTCCAGCTGCAGCACAACATCAAGCACCTGTTTAACCGCTACTACGCCGCCATGGGCATTAATCTCTACAACATCCTCAGCCGTGAAGGAGCGCGGCCCGCGCATGACGGTCACTAGCACCTCTTCCACCTGCTCACCTGTTGCAGGATCAATAATATGTCCGTAGTTGACCGTATGCGACTGTACATCGTTCAAGCTTGTTTTGGATTGAAAAATGGAAGCCGTACCGCTTATCGCATCAGGCCCGCTTATCCGTATAATCGCAATGCCGCCCTCTCCGACTGCCGTCGAAATAGCCGCAATCGTATCCAATATCACCTTTAAGTCAGCACCTCTCAAATGGAAAAACAGCAATGACCATAGGAGCCATTGCTGCGTACCGTATCTAAATATCTATTTGTTGCCTGCCTACTAGCATTACCTAAGCGAGATCACGACTCTCCGATTCGGCTCGTCGCCCTTGCTATAGGTCTTCACCCGAGGATGGTTCTGCAATTGCGAATGAATGACTTTGCGCTCATGCGGAGACATCGGCTCAAGCACAACTTCCTTCTTGGTCCGAATGACTCTGCCCGCAAGGCGCTCCGACAGCTCTTCCAGCGTTTTGCGCCGGCGCTCGCGAAAATCCTCTGCATCAAGGACGATTCGAAGATGACTATCCGAATAACGATTAGCCACAATGTTAACCAAGTACTGTAACGCATCCAACGTTTGTCCGCGACGCCCAATCAGCATACCAAGGTCTCCGCTGCCCGTAACGGCCAGCCTCGTCCCTTCTCTCGTTTGCTTACGATCGATGCTTACTTGCAGCCCCATTGTTCCGGCAATCTCCAGTAGAAACTTCTCAACTTCTTCCGTAGCATCCGGAATCAATTCAAGCTCAACTTTCGCTTCCTTTGCGCCAAACAATCCGAACAACCCTTTGGTGGGCTGTTCAAGCACAACCTTCTTCACGCGGTCTTCAGTCACTTGCAATTGTGTCAAACCATTACGCACAGCATCGTCTATCGTCTTTCCTGATGCAACGATTTTCTTCATTTCGCGAGGGCCCCCTTACCCTTGTCAGATGAACGCACGTACAGGAAGTAGTTTTGAACGATTGTATAGATGTTGCTATATACCCAGTACAGCGGAAGCGCCGACGGGAAGTTGATCGCCATAACGAAGATTAATACAGGGAAGATCGTGAGCATCATGCCCATACCCGGCATCGTTTGCGTTTGCTGCTTCTGCATCATTTTCGACTGAATGAATGTCGTTGCGGCAGCGAGTAATGGAAGCAGGTAATACGTCCATCCGCCATCATTAGCACTCTTGCCTAACTCAAACCACAAAAACGTATGCTCGCGAATATCCGGGTTTTTGTAGATCGAATTGTAGAGCGCGATGAAAACAGGCATTTGCACAATTAGCGGCAAGCAGCCCGCCATCGGATTGACCTGATTCTGCTGGAACAGCTTCATCGTTTCTTCTTGCTGTTTTTGCGGGTTATCCTTATGCTTCTTCTTAATTTCAGCCATCTGAGGCTGAATCGCCTGCATCGCCTTCGAGCTTCGATATTGCTTAAGTGTCAGCGGAAGGATTAACGTTCTTACAATAATCGTCAGCAGCAATATAGCTAGACCATACGAATCACCGAACCACTTGGCAAACGTATCGAGCGTGATTGCGAAGTAATAAACGACGTTTTTCTCCCAAAAATTGCCCTTCAATAAATCAGCCGTTTCCGTCGTCTGATTCGTAGGAGCTCCACAGCCTGCAAGCACGCCCATAACAAGGACGAGCCCCAATACTAGAAGCCATTTGCGTTTTGAATTCCGAAACAACATGAAAACTCCTCTCTAAGAGCCATTGCCCAAGGCGTAAACGGCTGAAGCCAATGTTTGGCGTCTAAAGCAACGTTTCGCAGTGAAATATAGGTGAAGTATAACGAGAAAAACGTATACTTACCTATAGATAAACAAATAGTCAACTCCCCTAATACTGAATAAGAAGCATTAGGGTTTCAACTATATGACTATAACTTGATAAGCACAGCAAGCCAACGTCGTTTGACAATTGAATTAGCAGCTTTACGACAGGCTCGTCAATCTAGACTATACCATAATTTATGGGACAAAGAAACAAGCAGCATCAAGGTGCATGCGCTTTCTTAACGACTTTGAGTGAACGTCCATTTTCAGCCGAAAACAGGCTATTCCTTACGCTTAACAGGCGGTTGGCCCAAACTCTTCAGCAGTCCTGCCTTCTTAAGCACATGAAGCACCGATTTCTCCATTTCCTTCATCTTCATGACCGTTGCCGGCTTCCTGACAATAAGAATAAGATCCGTCTTCGGGGCTATCCGATCAGCCTGGTGGCGCACGATCTCCTTAACCATCCGCCTCATCCGATTGCGCATGACCGCATTTCCGATTTTTTTGCTCGCCGAAACACCGAGGCGGAATGGATCCGCGTCCGGCTGTTTAGACCAATATACGACAAATTGTCCATTTGCGAATGATTTGCCGCCTCGATAGATCCGGCTGAAATCCCCGCGGTTACGCAGACGCAACTTTCTATGCACGACTTATGGCCACCGTTCTTTCATTTCTTCTAATAAGTATAGCCCAAGCGTAAACGACCTACACCGATCAATGGCGGTGTAGTAACCGTTTCGCGGTGAAATATAAGCCAAATTATAAGTGTAAACCTTATAAAATCTTATATTTGGAGACGAAACGACTCAGTCCTCCTATTCCTATATAGAGGACATTGCATTTCGTGAAAAATATAGGGCTTGTATAAACAAAAAAAAGAAGACCACCGGACGTGGTCTTCTGCTTATGCGCTCAGTACTTTTCTTCCTCTTTGACGACGCGCTGCCAAAACTTTACGTCCGTTTTTCGAGCTCATACGTTTGCGGAAGCCGTGCACTTTGCTGCGTTTGCTTACATTCGGTTTAAATGTAGGTCTCATCGTTCTGCACCTCCTATATTACATATATCAATGTGTCAGTTATAACTTCTTCTCTGTTTAAAAAACACCTTTTTAATTAAACCATGTGGGCGGTCAAAAGTCAATGTACCTCGCCGATGCAAAATACAGGAATAAGCTTTATCCGATTTTTATTGTGGATAACGTATGAAATGCGGCTCATTCTAGAAAACTAATAACATGTGCACAATTTTTCTCGATCGGTAACGAACTTTGTCGAAATGATAACAAGATATAAACAATATGTAGTGTTGTAGATAACTTCTATGCACAAGCAGTTGAGAATGTGGATAAAATCAGCGAATTCGTTGAAATATAAGGGATCTTTTGCTATGATTATTATGTTTTTGATGTGGATTACATCGTAGAAGCCTCATATTTATCAACAACCTGTGGATAACATTGTGAACAAAATCATCCCCTATTTATAACTCAGTTTCTTCATCTACGTCATAATGTGGATGCTTTCGTTATAAATCCCTGATTTTCGACAACGTTTAGCTTAACCGCGCCGACTTAGGCGAGTTGAATAAGGAGTGACAGTCTGTGGACAGCCATACCTATGATTTATGGCAGCAAGTGTTGTCAATCATCCAGACCAAATTAAGCAAGCCGAGCTTTGACACCTGGTTCAAAGCGACGAAGGCTTCTTTTGTCGATGATTCCATACTTGAAGTAACCGCCCCGACAACATTTGCTGTCGAATGGCTGGAGAATCGCTATACGAAGCTCATAAGAACGACACTGTTTGAATTTTTGGGCAGACAGGTGGACGTTCAATTTGCAATTGAAGAGCAGCGCAGCGCAGAACCGATCATTTCGCTTCCGCCGAAGACCGTGCAAACACCGGTTGCGCAAGAAGAAACGCATAGCCATATGCTTAACCCAAAATATACGTTTGATACATTCGTAATCGGAGCCAACAACCGGTTCGCCCATGCGGCATCGCTCGCCGTCGCTGAAGCGCCGGCCAAGGCGTACAATCCGTTGTTTCTTTATGGTGGTGTTGGACTCGGCAAGACGCACTTAATGCATGCGATCGGCCACTACATCATGGACCATAATCCGAATACGAAGGTTCTCTATATATCATCCGAGAAGTTCACGAACGAGTTCATTAACGCCATTCGTGACAATCGCGGCGAGAGCTTCCGTACGAAGTACCGCAATATCRACGTATTGCTCGTCGATGATATTCAGTTTCTAGCGGGCAAGGAGCAAACGCAGGAGGAGTTCTTCCATACCTTCAATGCGCTGCATGAAGAAAGAAAGCAGATCGTCATTTCTAGTGACCGTCCGCCGAAAGAAATTCCAACGCTCGAAGAACGGCTGCGTTCACGGTTCGAATGGGGACTTATTACCGACATTCAACCGCCTGATCTCGAAACGCGAATCGCCATTCTGCGCAAGAAAGCGAAAGCTGAGAATCTTGATATTCCGAACGAAGCGATGGTGTATATCGCCAACCAGATCGATACGAATATTCGGGAACTTGAGGGGGCGCTTATCCGCGTTGTCGCCTATTCATCCTTGATCAACGCCGATATTACGTCGCATCTGGCAGCCGAAGCGCTGAAGGATATTATTCCATCAAGCCGACCGCGGATGATCACGATGCAGGACATTCAGGCTAAGGTCGGAGAGTTCTACGGACTGCGCCTGGAGGAATTCAAAGCCCGCAAGCGTACGAAAGCCGTTGCCTATCCGCGCCAAATCGCGATGTACCTGTCACGCGAGCTTACCGACTTCTCATTGCCGAAGATCGGCGAGGCGTTCGGCGGCCGCGACCATACGACAGTCATCCATGCGCACGAGAAAATTTCACAGCAGCTTAAAGTGGATCAGGATCTTACGAAGATCATTCAGAATTTAACCGAAAAAATCAAAAATCATATGTGAACAACCAAGCAAGCCTATGCACACGCTATGCACATGTGGATAGGCTTGCTTTATCGGTTTTCCGCAGGGTTATCCACATATTCAGTGCCCCTACTACTACGTCTACTAAAAATCTTTAATAAACATCATCAAATATAGACGGCTAACGCCGCCTGTTGAAAGCCCGTCAAAACCAAATTTCGCATCGCTCAATCTATATAAACGCTAGGAGTGTAATCATGAAACTAACGATCTCAAAAAATGAATTGAACGACGCTATCCAACAGGTTGCCAAAGCAGCGTCCTCTCGCCCTACAATTCCGATTCTTGGCGGTATCAAGATTGAAGTTACGCACCAAGGTGTAACATTAACAGCGAGTGATACCGATATCTCCATCCAAAGCTTCATACCTGTTGAAAGAGATCAATTCGTTATTTCACATGTGGATAAACCGGGCAATGTCGTATTGCCTGCCAAATTTTTTGTGGAAATCGTTAAAAAGCTCCCATCGGACCAGGTCAGCATCGAAGTCGGCGCTCACTACCAAACGATCATTCGTTCAGGCGCTACCGAAATTCAAATGGTTGGACTTGATCCAGAAGAGTTCCCGGTGCTGCCATCCATTGAGCAAAATGAAATATTCCAAATGCCTGGCGATTTATTAAAAGCGATGATTCGCCAATCCGTACTAGCTGCATCGACAAGCGAACAAACGCCGATTTTGACGGGTGTCTTGTGGAATCTGAACGAAGGCGAGCTCAAGTTCGTCGCAACTGACCGCCATCGTCTTGCGAGCCGTACTGCGAAAGTCGATACGCATCCGGATTACCGTTTCAACAACATCGTAATTTCCGCGAAAACGCTCGTGGAACTGTCGAAGCTTGTTCCCGAGCAGAATATGCTCGTCGATATCGTTGTCGCCGACAATCAAGTGCTGTTCAAGATCGGCAACGTGTTGTTCTATTCGCGTATATTGGACGGGACTTATCCCGACACTTCTAAAATTATTCCGCAAGTGTTCAAAACAGAACTTGTTCTTGATACAAAAAATGTGATGGACGCGATCGATCGCGCTTATTTGATGTCGCGTGAGGAAAAAACGAACATCGTCCGCCTTATGACGCTTGAGGATGGCAGCATCGAAATTTCGTCGAGCTCAACTGAGCTTGGCCGTGTAACGGAGCAGCTTGAGGCGAAGCAGTTCAATGGCGAACCGCTGCGTATCGCGTTCAACTCCAAATATATGCTCGACGTGCTTAAAGTTATCGACAGCGAGCAATTGTTCATCGGATTCACCGGAGCGATGAGCCCGATCATTATTCGTCCGCTTGACCATGAGTACAGCATGTACGTCATTTTGCCGTATCGTACAACGGGCTAGGTAGAGAAATCACTAGCGAAGAAGGGAATGAGACATTAGGGTGAAGGAAATCTCCATTCAAACCGAATACATCGCGCTTGGACAATTTCTGAAGCTGTCGGATTGTATATCCACAGGTGGACAAGCAAAATTTTTTCTTCAGGAAACGGCTGTTCACATTAATGGCGAAGCGGATAACAGACGTGGACGGAAACTTTATGCCGGCGATCGCGTAGAAGTGGAAGGATGCGGCGTCTTTACGGTTGTTAGGAGCTAATGCATCAACGAACCGGGAGGACGAAGCGTGTTTCTAACGAGCATACAACTGCAAAATTATCGCAATTACGGTCAGCTTGACCTGCAAACGCCGAATAAGGTGAATATATTTCTTGGGCCTAACGCCCAGGGCAAGACGAATCTGCTTGAAGCTATATTCGTGCTGGCGCTGTCGAAGTCGCATCGTACGTCGAAGGACAAGGAGCTGATCGGCTGGGAAGCCGATTCCGCTCGCCTAAGCTGCGAGGTAGATAAACGCTACGGCTCAGTCAAGCTTGATCTCGCATTCACGCAGCAAGGAAAGAAGGCACGGATTAACGGTCTGGAGCAGCGCAAGCTGAGCGATTTCATCGGATCGGTGAATGTCGTCATGTTCGCGCCTGAGGATCTCGAAATTGTAAAAGGTACGCCGGGGGTACGAAGACGGTTTCTCGATATGGAAATCGGACAAGTGCAGCCCGGTTATTTGCATACGCTCCAGCAATACGGCAAAGTGCTTCAGCAGCGCAACAATTACTTGAAGACGGCAGGCCCCGGCAGCGTTAATCAGACGATGCTCGATGTGTGGAATATGCAGCTTGCGGAGCATGGTGTTAAAATCATGAAAAAAAGGAAACACTTTATACATAAATTACAAGTGTTCGCCGAGCAAATTCATGCAGGCATTACAGGCGGCGCAGAGCAGCTCACGATCGAATATTGCCCCTCCTTCGACACCGACGCGCTTCAAGATGAATCTGTTTTATTTGATCAATTTATGATAAAGTTAACACAGGTGAAAGATCAGGAGATTCGCAGAGGCGTGACTTTAGCGGGACCGCACCGCGACGATTTGACGTTTTTTATTAACGGCAAGGAAGCGCAAACCTATGGCTCGCAAGGCCAACAGCGAACGACGGCCTTATCTTTAAAATTGGCAGAAATCGAGCTCATTAACGAGGAAATCGGTGAATATCCGCTATTGCTCCTCGATGACGTCTTATCCGAACTCGACCAAAATCGGCAGACGCAGCTCATCGAAACGTTTCAGAGCAAAGTGCAAACGTTTATAACGACGACCGGACTTGAAAGCGTGAATTTATCCAAGCTTCAAGATGCCGGCATCTACCATGTGCAAGAGGGCCGAGTGACGAGATAAGGCGCTATTAGAGGAGAGGTGGACGTTATGTATATCCATTTGGGCGGCGAGAAAATTATCCGGGCTGCGGAACTAGTAGCCATTTTTGATATTTCGATCGAGCAATCCTCCAAGTTGTCCAAGCAATTCGTTGCGGGAGCACGGAAGCGGAAGGATGTCGAGACGATTGGCGAGGAAGAGCCGAAATCAATCGTCGTGACGAAGCAAAAGATTTATTATTCGCCCATATCATCCTCTACGTTGAAGAAACGAGCACATCATTTTGCGGCGAACGGGTAAGGCGATCAGGAAGAGCAGTTGAGAGGAGCAGTGAACTTGCATGTCTTTGGAACAACATACGTATGACGAGAGTCAGATACAGGTCCTGGAGGGTTTAGAGGCAGTACGCAAACGTCCGGGGATGTACATCGGCTCCACAAGCAGCAAAGGTCTTCATCATCTTGTTTGGGAAGTTGTCGATAACAGTATCGACGAGGCTCTTGCAGGCTACTGTAACCGAATCGAAGTTATCGTTCACGAGAATAATAGCATCACCGTCATTGATAACGGCCGCGGCATTCCGGTAGGCGAGAATACGAAGCTGAAGAAATCGACGCTTGAGGTCGTTATGACCGTTCTGCATGCGGGCGGCAAGTTCGGCGGCGAAGGCTATAAAGTATCCGGCGGTCTCCATGGCGTTGGCGTATCGGTCGTTAATGCACTGTCTGAGCTCGTAGTCGTTCAAGTTAAACTTCACGGCAAAGTGTATCAGCAGGAGTACCGCAAGGGCGCTCCGCAATAT
The DNA here is from genome assembly GCF_052115185.1 of Paenibacillus sp. 2TAB19. NCBI lineage: Bacteria > Bacillati > Bacillota > Bacilli > Caryophanales > Paenibacillaceae > Paenibacillus > Paenibacillus sp. 2TAB19. The sequence continues at coordinate 91,876 of NZ_JBFRGE010000017.1, forward strand.
GACGTCAAGATCGTCGGCGAGTCCACGGAGACAGGCACGCAGGTAACGTTCCAGCCCGATCCTGAAATATTTACAGATACGACCGTCTATGATTACGAGATCCTGCAATCGCGTATCCGCGAGCTGGCTTTCTTGAATAAAGGCATCCAAATCGTATTGACCGACGAGCGTACTGGCGTATCTAATACGTTCAAGAATGACGGCGGTATTATCGAGTTTGTTGAGTATTTAAACCGTAACCGCGAGGTGCTCCACGAGAAACCGATTTATGTGGAGGGCTCGAAGGATTATATACAGGTTGAAGTAGCGCTGCAGTATAACGACAGCTACGCTGAGAATATTTATTCGTTCGCCAATAACATCAACACGCATGAGGGCGGCACGCATGAATCCGGCTTTAAGAGTGCGCTCACGCGTATTATTAACGATTACGCCCGTAAGACGAACCTGATTAAAGATAATGACTCGAACTTCTCGGGCGATGACGTACGGGAAGGCTTGACTGCGATCATTTCGGTTAAGATTCCTGAGCCGCAGTTCGAAGGACAGACGAAGACGAAGCTCGGCAACAGCGAGGTTCGCGGTATCGTTGAATCGTTCTTCGCCGAGAAGCTGCAAGAGTTTCTTGAGGAGAATCCTTCCGTATCGCGCAAAATCGTCGAGAAGGGGCTGCAAGCTGCCCGCGCCCGTGAAGCTGCGCGCAAAGCGCGCGAGCTGACTCGCCGCAAGAGCGCGCTTGAGGTCGGTTCATTGCCGGGTAAGCTGGCTGACTGCTCATCCAAGGACGCTTCGATCAGCGAATTGTATATTGTCGAAGGCGACTCCGCCGGCGGATCGGCTAAGCAAGGACGTGATCGTCACTTCCAGGCTATCTTGCCGCTTCGTGGTAAGATTCTGAACGTTGAGAAGGCGCGTCTGGATCGGATTCTCGGCAATGCTGAGATTCGGGCTATTATTACCGCGCTTGGAACTGGCATAAGTGATGATTTCGATCTCGCGAAGGCTCGTTATCACAAAATCATCATCATGACGGATGCCGACGTCGATGGCGCGCACATTCGTACGCTCATGCTGACATTCTTCTATCGCTACATGCGGGAGATTATCGAAGCAGGTTATATTTACATCGCTCAACCGCCATTGTTCAAGGTTGAACGGAATAAAGTCATTCGTTATGCGCAGACCGAGAAGGAGCGAGACCAAATTATTGCCGAGTTCGGTGAAGGCGTAAAGGTTAACGTACAGCGCTACAAAGGTTTGGGCGAGATGAATGCGACGCAGCTATGGGAAACGACGATGGATCCGGAGAGCCGTACGATGCTCCAGGTTACGATCGACGATGCGATGGAGGCGGATATCGTCTTTGATACGCTTATGGGCGATAACGTTGAACCGCGTCGCGACTTCATCCAAAAGTACGCGAAATATGTGAAAAACTTAGACTTCTAGCATTTCCGGACATTCGGTCATAGGCTAGCAAGTTCATAAATAATAAGCAGCCATCTGTAAGTGGACTGCCCCTCCATTGTTAGTCGTTCTAACAAATGGGGTGCAGTTCACCGTGAGAGGCTGCTTATTCCTTTTATTCAGCTCTTGTAGCGCCCGTAGGCTACCGCATAACGATACATTTTGTGAAACACATTCTGGTCGGAGAGCTTACGGAAGATTTGCAGATCGGGCCGCGTATTAACCTCAAGAATCCAAGGGTGAAGTTTATGATYGATAGCGATATCGACGCCGATTTCCTTCAAATTCGGATAGGCGGCGACTAATTGATTCGCAATCGTAATGCTAAGCTTTTGGAGTCTGTTTTTGTAGATCGTGATTTGCTGAGGGCTGGCATGGTCAGACATTAAGGAATCGATCGGCATCGGAGTTCCTCCGCTGTGATAATTGGTTACGATTTTGGCTGGATGGGCGAGGCGCCCGATAATACCCGTCGCTTCCCATTCGCCGCGCAAGTTTTTTTGGACCATGACCCGAATATCGAAGCGCCGCTTTTGGTGACGGAGCAGATGAATGCCTTTTTGGACAATATATTTGCGATTTTTCTTCTGCTTCAGCAGCATTTTGTAAAGATCTTCAAAGCTTGCATAGTGGTGGATGACTGTGTCCTGCTGATACTTATAGCTGCGGTTCGAGTCAGTCGTGCGTTCGACACGTATAACTCCTTTGCCAAACGTACCGTTAATGGGCTTCACATAAATCATGCCGTACTCATTAAGCATCCGGTAGACGGTCTCGCGGCTGAACAGCTTCGTAAGCGGGATATATTGGCGTAAATAGTCTGATTTGAGCAAGACGAGCGTTTTGGCCCATTTGCTGTTAACGCGCTGAATGGTCAACGTCCGTATCTCCTTTCACAGATTCGGTATTTTTCCAAAAGTTTATATCGATGATCTCCTCGAGCCGGAGAAGAAGATCGATGATATAAAAATCGCTTCTTCGTTTCCAATGAGGCAGGAGACAGACTTTGGAATGAGTGGTATAATGAAGTTTGGGTCTGTTTATTTTATGGTGATTTTTAGCATCTGGAGAGCGGTAATTAACCTATTTTTATGAGCATTTTCTCTATTTGCGCTTATAGGGTTTAGCAGCCCTCTATTTGTGAAAGTAATATAATGGTTATGTTGATTAGGACTAGCTATAGATGACGTCAGGGAGGTAAATCATGGCGGAAGAACAACGATTGTCAGTTAAGGATCGGGATATCGGTACGGAGATGCGGGATTCATTCATGGATTATGCGATGAGTATCATCGTTAGCCGTGCTCTTCCCGATGTAAGGGACGGACTTAAGCCTGTGCATCGCCGTATTTTGTTCGCGATGTCTGAGCTTGGCATGTCGCCGGACAAGCCGCATAAGAAATCAGCGAGAATCGTAGGCGAGGTTATCGGTAAGTACCATCCGCACGGCGACTCTGCTGTTTATGAATCAATGGTCCGGATGGCTCAAGATTTCTCTATGCGTTATATGCTCGTCGACGGTCACGGCAACTTTGGTTCCATTGACGGCGACATGGCAGCTGCGATGCGATATACCGAAGCAAGGCTGTCCAAGATTGCGATGGAGCTGTTGCGCGATATCAACAAAGAAACGATCGACTTCGTACCGAACTACGATGGTGAAGAGAAAGAGCCGGTCGTATTGCCAGCTCGTTACCCGAACCTTCTTGTCAACGGGGTTACCGGTATTGCGGTAGGTATGGCAACGAACATCCCGCCTCATAACTTGAACGAGGTCATCGATGGCGTGCAAGCATTGATTCGCAACCCGGATATTACGCCGGTCGAATTGATGGAATTTATAAAAGGCCCGGATTTCCCGACGGCTGGTTTCGTTATGGGTTATCAAGGTATCCGTCAGGCTTATCTGACAGGACGCGGTTCCGTTACCATGCGTGCTCGGGCAACGATAGAAGAGAATGGCAACAAGGCGCGTATCATTGTTCATGAACTTCCTTACCAAGTTATTAAAGCGCGGCTTGTCGAGAAGATCGCCGAGCTTGTCCGCGAGAAGAAGATCGAGGGCATTACCGATCTCCGCGATGAGTCCGATCGGAACGGTATGCGGGTCGTCATTGAGCTTCGCCGTGACGTTAACCCAAGCGTTGTATTGAACAATCTATACAAACAGACGCAACTGCAAACGAACTTCGGCATTAATATGCTGGCGCTCGTTAATGGAGAGCCTCGCACGCTTAATATACGCGAAATGCTTTATCACTACCTCCAGCATCAGATCGAAGTTATTCGTCGCCGTACAGAGTTCGATCTGAAGAAGGCAGAGGCGCGCGCTCACATTTTGGAGGGCTTGCGTATCGCGCTTGACCACCTGGATGAAGTTATTGCTTTGATCCGCAGCTCGCGCACGACGGACGAAGCACGCGAAGGATTAATTTCGCGCTTCTCGCTGAGCTTAGAGCAAGCACAAGCGATTCTGGATATGCGTTTGCAACGTCTGACTGGCTTGGAACGCGAGAAGATCGAAGCGGAATACGCGGAATTGCAGCGCAAAATTGCTGAGTTCAAAGCGATTCTGGCCGACGAGCAACTCGTATTGGACATCATTAGCACGGAGCTTGCGGAATTGAAGGATAGATTCGGCGATGAGCGCCGCACCGAGATTACGGCAAGCGACGATGAAATATTGGACGAGGATCTCATTCCTCGCGAGGATGTTATTATCTCGATTACACATACAGGCTACATTAAGCGTCTGCCTGTAACGACTTACCGCAGCCAGAAACGGGGCGGCAAGGGCGTAGTCGGCATGGATACGAAGGAGCATGACTTCGTTGAGCATCTATTCGTCTCGAACACGCATCATTACTTGCTGTTCTTCACGAACAAAGGGAAAGTTTATAAGCTGAAGGCTTATGAAATTCCAGATCTCAGCCGTACGGCTCGCGGAACGCCGATTATTAACTTGATTCAGATCGAACAAGGCGAGACGGTCAACGCCGTTATCCCCGTTCAAGATTTCGATCCGGATCATTATCTGTTCTTCGCTACAAGGCAAGGTGTCGTTAAGAAAACGCCGCTCGATGATTATATTAATATCCGCCGCGTTGGCTTGATTGCAATCTCGCTTCGTGAGGATGATGACTTAATCGGAGTGAAGCTGACTGACGGCAACCAGGAGATCATTATGGGTACGGCCCAAGGGATGTCCATTCGCTTCTCTGAGCAGGATGTTCGTTCGATGGGACGTTCCGCAACAGGCGTGAAAGGGATTGCGCTCGATGATGATGATACGGTTATCGATATGGACGTCATCGTTCCGGAGAAGGACGTATTGATCGTAACCTCCAAAGGTTACGGCAAGCGTACGCCGGTTAGCGATTATCGGAGTCAGAACCGCGGCGGAAAAGGCATCAAGACGCTTAACGTTACCGATAAGAACGGTCCGATCGTATCGCTCAAAGTCGTTGAGAACGATGAGGATCTTATGATTATGACGGCTCTAGGAACATTGATTCGTACGAGCATGGAAGGCATCTCGACGATGGGTCGTAATACGCAGGGCGTCAAGCTCATCAATACGCGTGATGACGATACGGTAGCAACCGTAACTAGAGTCGCTCGCAGCGAAGAGAATGACAACCTTGAAGACGGCGAAGAAGAGAATGAAGGCGAAACGCCGGTCGAATAATTTCAGACAGTAACATGCAGAAGCAGGATAAGCATAGGGGAGGGGACAGCAGATGGCAGCGGTAAATGTATCTCAGTTGAAGCTGGGAGATAAAATCGGAGAAGATGTCCTCACCCCGTTAGGCGGAGTTTTGTTCCAAAAGGGCAAAGTCATTACGCCGAAGGAACTTGAGATCTTGCACGCATTTCTAGTAACGTCAGTTGCTGTAGATTACGGAACAATCACTTCGAAGACCAAAGAGGACACGCAAGAGGAGCCTCGAGCGGAGGGAGCTGCAAAGCAGGAGGTTTCTCCCCTTCATAGTGAATATGAGAAGATGCTGACGCTATTGAGAAAAGTATTTGCATCGTATGTGACGGGCGAGGGTTTACCCATCATGGATATACGGTCTCAGCTCGAGAAGCTGCTGCTGCATGTTCAAGACTACAAAATATTAACCTTCATGCCTCGTCAATTCAACGAGCGTGATT